>QMVZ01000202.1 GCA_003661365.1 Thermoproteota archaeon
AGTTGGCTGAAGAAGTAACGCGTAGAGACTACGACAAGGTCGCCGGTGGAGTGCTGATACTCTTCGGCGTTCTAGTAGCTTTAGTCGGAGGTTCCCTACTCTTCTATGAGCAGTGGAAACACGCGTTAGGTCCTGCGCGAGGGGTTAGACGCTGACACATGAGGAAGAGCTCTGCATCGTTCTGGTCATCAGAAGGCTCTGGGAAGCCTTGAAGAGGAGCAAGGACCTCGAAGAGGCTAAGCGGCGATTCAAAGAGGCAACCCTCAACCTCATACTGGAAGGGAAGCCCGGAAAGATGCGAAAGAGGAATGATCAAAATGGTTTTAGTTGAGGTGCTGCTTAGGGACGCTGAAACTGGCACTCCTATTCGCTACACGCCCGTCTGGCTTGACACCAACCAAACTTCCACCGACATAAATGGACTCGCCAAGTTCGACGTGCCACCTGGAAGATACACGCTTAAGGTCAGATCTCCGGTTTACGAGCCCTACACAGCTACCATCACTGCTCCAGGAAGCTACGAGATCAAGCTGAGGCGCATACTGCTTTGACCCAAGCCCTGGTTCTCTACCCAATCGACGACTTCGCAACAACAGCTTCCGCCTACTTCGGAGACCGCATAGCTACGCTCCTAGAGGAAAAAGGCATGGAAGTGTTCAGATTCGACCTTTGGAAGGCCAACCGCATGCTTTTCACGCTCCAGCAGATGATTCATCCAGCAGATTTCATTGTCTATACGGGTCATGGTAAGCGAGACCGGTGGTTCGGCTCCCTTACAATGGGCGGCTTCATCTGGCCCCTGGTGGACCTCTTCAACGCTGGACTGCTAAAGGACAAGCTGTGCTACGCCATCGCGTGTAGAACAAACCTTCAGTTAGGCAGAGAGGCGCCAGCCCGCGCTTACCTTGGATGGAAAGTTGATGTGTACGTTGCTCTTCCAGCTGCAGAGAGAAACTACATGGAAGACTTAGCAGAGCTTTTCTTGCAGATTCCATTGGCTCTAGCTGAAGGTGAAACCGCCGAGGAAGCGGCTCGTGCCTATCTTGCTAAGAGCTCTGAACTGGTAGAACTTTATGAAGCTAACTTGGAGCGGTGGCCCAATGCTGACTTTTACTCATTAGCCGTGAAGAACAACGTTGAAGGCTTTGAGTTGCTGGGGGATCCGCATGCCAAGATCGCGTAGAAAAGGACAGCAGCCGCAAGTTGACATCGATGACGTTATCAAAGCCGTTAGAAGGGAATTTCAGGGGCCAGTCAACAAGACTATCGACCGCCTTCTTCACCCCTACTTTCATCAGTATCCCTTCCTGATAATTATCGACGGCTTGCTTCATGGGCTTAACGAGATGGATCCTGCCACTTCCATCAAGAAGTTCGTGAAGTACGGCTTGCCCAAGCTGATCGAGGAGTGTGAACGCTATGCAAAGAAAAACGCAGAGTAAATGGAACCTTTTCATGGACGCCTTAGGAGAGAACCTGCCTCTTTTATTAGGAGGGGGCATAGGCGTAATCTTTGGCGTTGTCCTCCTCTTCGACGATGTCTCAGACTTCGGGAAAACAGATAGACCGCACCACTACCACTGGGGTATCCTGCTAATAATCGGCGGCGCCATCCTCCTCGCCATGGGTCTGGCCAGGCTCATCCTAAAGCTTCTTTTTGGCTGAAACCGTAACAGATAAAAGATGTATCCTCTTATGGATACATGAGTGGTAATCAATTATGGACTTATTCACGTACCTAGGGAACACAGCCAACAAAGCCCTGAGAGGCGAAACCCTATCCGTGGAAGAGGCCGTTCTCTCCATCTTTCTCACACTGGCGCTGGCTGCAGCTGCGGTTCCCTTGGCCATTGAGGCGGGCGTGGTCACCTACCAGTACGGCAAGACTAAGGGGTGGTGGAAGTAGTGGCCCTAGAGCGAGCAAGAGCCCTAGAAGTTCCTGCCATGGAGGAGATCCAGCGAATCGTCCGAGAGATTTTGCCCAAGGCTCCTGGCATGCCCGAGTTTCCCTTCGAATACGGCCGCGTCTATATGGAAGAGCCTAAATGGTACAAGGTTGAGTTTAAGCAGCCCTTCGCCGAGGCCCCCTCTGTATTGCTTAGCGCTGAAATCCGCACCGGATGGTTCAGACCTAAGCGCTACGTTGTACCCACGGTTAAGATCAGCATACCTAAGGCTGAGGTCCCAAGCGTCTCAATCCCGACGGTCTCAGTGCCCAAGGTGGCGGTTCCTAGCGCCCCCAGTATAGGCATTCCACGCGTTGAGCTTCCTAAGGCTCTCACCATAAGGATACCAAGCATAGCGCTTCCGAGTGCTCCAACCATTAGCATACCTCGAGTGGACTTGCCGAAGGCACCTAGCATAAGCATCCCCACTATTAGGGTGCCTACGGTGGAGATCGCTCGAATTTCTAGGGGAGACTTAAGACCTACGGTCAGAGACCAGTTCAGAGCCACCCTTGGAGATTGGGGCTGGCTAAATTGGGCTCGCAACGCCATCGCGGACGGGCCGGGCTGGGTTGTAGGTAGCTTCCTTAACTGGCTTTGGGACGTGATGATTCAGCCTCAAATCGACAAGGTCCGTGATGCCATTAACCGAGGACTGAGGAGCATGACCAGTAACACCCAAGCAGCCATCAATACCTTCCGGGATCACGTGCAAAGTTCTGTGAACACTGGTCTTAGTGACGCGAGAAGCAAAGTTCAAGCCGCCCTTAACGCCTACCGCGACTACATTCAAAGGTCAGTTAACGCTGGCCTAGCCGATGCCCGAGTCAAGACACAAGCTGCACTGAATACGTATCAGGGCAACATTCAAGGCTCTGTGAACGCGGGATTAGCAGACTCCAGGGCTAAAACTCAGGCAGCGCTAAACGCCTACCGCGACTATATTCAGAAGTCCGTAAACGCCGGCCTGGCGGATGCCAGAGAGAAGGTTCAGGTAGCCTTCAACGATCTCAGGGGTCGGTTGCAGGCCAACTTTAACCAGACCGTGAGTGGAGCCAACGAGTCGTTAGCCACCTTGAGGGACTCCACAAATCGAGGCTTAGAGACCTTGAGGAGCGGGGCAGAATCAGGCATCAACACCTCGGCAGAGAAGCTGAGGGCAAGCGTGGAAGACGCCTTCAACACGCTTATTCCCACCTTGTGGGCCATGGAAGGGATGCCAGAGGGCGTGCTCATGACGCCAGCCATCTATCGCAACGTAACCCCCACAGGCTTCGAAGTTCTGTCTCTAGGAAAGATGACCGTCAGCTACCTAGCTG
>QMVZ01000203.1 GCA_003661365.1 Thermoproteota archaeon
ATATGTCACTGCTGGACTCATACCTCCACCAGCAAACCCTCTAACTATATCCCAACCCTGCATAAGGCTGAAGGACATGGACAAAGTAGGGCCGACGATGGGCAGGCACCTCACCATATTCGAGATGATGGCCCATCATGCATTCAACACACCCAAACAAGAGATATATTGGATGAACAGAACCGTTGAGCTATTTCATGAATATGCTACAGAAGTCCTAGGGGTAAAAGACGAAGAAATCACCTACAAAGAGGGGTTCTGGGAGGGTGGAGGGAATGCTGGACCAGATGTGGAGCCCATGATAGCTGGGTTAGAGGTCGCCACCCTAGTCTTCATGAACCTTAAGGAGACCCCCTCAGGCTACGTGGAGATGGAGAACAGAATAGTTGACACCGGCTATGGATTAGAGAGGATAGTTTGGCTCTCTCAGGGGACACCTTCAGCGTTTGAGGCGGTTTATGAGGGGCTGGTGGATGTCTTCTTGGATCGTTTGGGAGTGAGGAAGCCAGATCAAGATCTCTTAGAGTCGTACTCCAAACTCTCATCTCTCATGATTGGAATAGAGAAAGGCCTTAAAAGA
The DNA here is from genome assembly GCA_003661365.1 of Thermoproteota archaeon. GTDB lineage: Archaea > Korarchaeota > Korarchaeia > Korarchaeales > Korarchaeaceae > QMVU01. Next base: position 581 of record QMVZ01000203.1, read on the forward strand.
GAGGAAATAAGGAAGAAGATAGCCAGAAAGCTTGACATGAACGTTTTGGACCTAGAAAAGGAGGTATCAGGCTTAGAAAAAGTATTTGCGGTTCTCGATCACACAAAAGCAATAACATTCATGCTTGCTGATGGAGCGGTGCCTTCTAACGTGCAGGAGGGCTACCTGTGTAGACTTCTCATAAGAAGGAGCTTGAGGATTTTATCCTCTTTAGAGGCTAATGTACCCCTTTCTGAGCTAGTAGCTCTTCAAATTGATCACTGGGGAAGGAGCTTTCCCGAACTCAAAGAGGCAAGGGAGAGAATTCTTGAGATTGTCGATCTAGAGGAGGACAGATATCATAAGACGATAGAAAAAGGAATCTCTCTTATATCGAGGATGGCAAAAAGGCTGAAGAAGGAGAAGAAAGGGGAAATATCCACGGATACGCTGATAGAACTTTATGATTCTCACGGAATACCCCCCGAAATCGTTTCAAGGGGCGCTGCTGATTTTGGAGTATCAGTAAGGATTCCAGAGAACTTCTATGAGATGGTAGCTGCGCGCCATGAAAGCGCTCAACCAAAGCCCCCTGAAATATCCCCATACGTGGATAAGGTGGATGCCTATCCTAAGACAGAGTTCCTTTATTATGAGGATCCATATCAACTGGAATTCAAAGCAAAAGTCCTAGGAGTTATAGATGACGCTGTCATTTTGGATAAGACGGCATTCTATCCTGAAGGAGGGGGACAGCCATCAGATATTGGATACCTTACCTTAGATGGAGAGAGATACGAGGTCACCTTTGTTGAAAAGGTAAAGGATAGAATTCTACACCACGTTAGGGGTTCCGACCTCAATGCACTCAAGCCTGGAGCTGTCGTTACTGGAGCTATACAGAAGGAGAGGAGGCTCTCCCTAATGAGGCATCACACAGCAACGCATGTGATTCTAGCATCGGCTAAGATGGTTCTAGGGGATCATGTGTGGCAGTGGGGTGCTCAAAAAGGGGAAGAGGAGAGTAGGCTAGACATTAGCCACTACAAGTCCATATCAAAGGAGGAACTTAGGAGAATTGAACAAATCGCAAACGACGCAGTAATGAAGAACATGGAGGTAAGGACATTTTGGCTCCCTAGGCATGAAGCTGAGCGAAAATACGGGTTCGTTATATATCAAGGAGGGCTGGTTCCAGGCACAACTATAAGAATCGTGGAGATTGATGATTTCAACGTTCAAGCATGTGGAGGAACTCATGTCCAGCGAACCGGAGAGATAGGCCCGATAAAGATTTGGAGATCAAAAAGGATACAAGACGGCGTTGTAAGGTTAGAGTTTAGCGCTGGCTCCTCTGCTGTAAAGAGGCTGCTTTACTATTACGATGAACTAAGGGAACTCTCGGAGATCTTTGCAAAGCCACCAGACCAAGTTGTAGAGGCTGTAAAGGGGGTATTAAACGAAGTCAAAACTCTGAGGAAAGAGCTTGAAGCTGAAAGATCGGCTAGACTAAGGGGAGACCTAGAGAAAGCCATCTCGAGTGCAGAAGAGGTAAAGGAAGTAAAATTGGCATGGGTTTCTACAAGAATAACGGATCAAGACACGATAGTGAAGGCGCTAGACGAAGTCGTTAAGACAAAGAAGGACTGCATAGTCCTTGTTGTCTCATCTGGTGATGAGAGGTTGCTCTCCCTAATGGCGGGAGATAAAGCTGTTGATATTGGAGTGCACGCTGGTAACATCTTGAGGAGAGTAGTTAAGGAGCTTGGGGGAGGAGGAGGTGGATCTCCTAAACTAGGGAGAGGGTCGGTTCCTCCCGCATTATCGCCAAAAGAAGTTGCGGAGAAAATAATGAAAGCAGTGAGGGAAGCTTTAGGTGCAGGTTAAGGTTCTACTCTCAGCAGCTAGAGAGCTAGCAGCTCTTGCCTACATGGGATATCCAGAAAAGCCCTCTTTTTCTCTTATCTCAGCCAAATATTCTCTTTCGGAGAGAGACCTCTTTGCCCTTAAGAAGATCGTTAGATGGCCGAAAGAAGCCATATCCAGCTCAATAAAGAGAATTCCTCCAGAGATGGCCCAAGGGAAGGAAATAAGAGTTGATGGTTACAATGTACTAGGTACTATTCAAGCCTTAATTGAGGGAGAACCAGTATTCCTCTCCAATGACGGTTTTGTGAGAGACATAACTTCAGCGTACAGATCTTTTCATCAAAGAAAAATTGATGATAGAGCTATAGAACTGCTACTGGGAGTACTGGAGGCGATAAAACCCAAAGAAGTTCTAGTTCTTTTTGATCAGCCAGTGAGCAAAAGTGGAGAATTATCTTCAAGGGTAAGAAAAGGGCTTTCCTCGACTAACCTTAAAGGGGATGCGAGAACCGAAAAAGCCGTTGATACTGAGGTTTCGAAAGGAGAAATAGCGGCAAGTAGTGACATTGCGGTTATTAAGAGGGCAATTGCGGTGATTGATTTGCCAAGCTTGATAGGAGAGAGTCTAGAGATAAAGCCTCTGAAATTCTGGAAAGATTATGAGTTTTAGGTCATCACTTAACCTATGCGAATTCTTCCGAGAACAGTCAGATGGGAAGATGGAAGGGTTATCCTAATAGACCAGACGAAGCTACCTGAAGAGCTTACTTTCATAGAATGTGAAGATGTAGAATGCGTTGCTAGAGCGATAGA
>QMVZ01000204.1 GCA_003661365.1 Thermoproteota archaeon
AGGTTGGTGAAGATTTCAGTTGTCGGAGAGATTTCCAGCCCTATTTTCGGCAGGTCACCTTACCGCATATCCTCCGATGGGCATCCTGTCGTGCTGCCTGGCGTTGGGGGAATCACTTACAACATCAGGGTTGGGGATCCTGCTTGTGGCTGGGAAGCCGATCACGTGGAGCCCGGTGTTAGCATTAAGAACAAAGAGAAAGACGAGCGTTTTCCACAGGCGGCCAACAGAGCATTAAATGTTTTGGCTTGCGTGGGAAATGAAGCAGTTGTCATGTCTGGTGATGCCAAGGGGGTAAAAGGAGTTGTTACAGGTAAGCATGGTGGAATTGAACACGTTCTCATCGACTTCCAGCCAGAAGTACTGGAGAATTTGATGATAGGGGACAAGGTGCTCGTAAAAGCCTACGGCGTGGGGTTGAAGCTGCTTGACTACCCAGAGATAAAGGTAATGAACATGGATCCGCGCTTTTTGCACGCTATACCAATTAAGCCATTGGGAGACAAGCTAGAGATACCGGTGACGCATGAAATTCCGGCCTCAATCATGGGATCCGGTTTGGGAGCAAATCAGGTCTACTCTGGTGATTACGACATCCAACTCTTTGACGAGAAGATGAGAAAGAAGTACGGTTTAGACGACCTGAGGTTAGGTGATCTGGTTGCTATTCTGAATGCTGACCACTCTTACGGGAGGATTTACAAGGAAGGAGCCATTTCAGTGGGAATAGTTGTGCACAGCAACTGCGTGACATCAGGCCATGGGCCAGGAGTGACTACTCTTTTTACATCTTCAACGGGGAAGATAGTTCCAAGGATAGATCCAGATGCCAACATCGCGAAGATACTTAACCTGAGAAAGGATCTTTAACGACAACTAGTGGGAGAATTTAGCTCAAAGACGAGGGTCCCAACCTACGGAACCTCATAGGTCCCTAACAAAAGAAAATCTCATTCAAGTCGGTTCTCTAACCATACACGCTGCAATCAAGGACGAGAAGGTTAGGGGCAACGCTAGAAGGAATGGGGCTCGCCAACCAAAGCGCCTGAATAGAAATCCTCCCAAGAAGGGGAAGGGCAGGCCAATGAGAGAGCTCAGGAAGTCTATCTTGCTCATCTCTGTGACTCTATTCTTCATTGATGTTCTTTCAGCGAGAAGGGCGCTGTAAGGGGAGGACCAGGTTGCTATTATTCCGGAGACCAATATGGGATAATATATCCTGATGGCTTTGGGATCGGGAAACATTATAAGGGCAATAAGGGTGAGGACGCCGAAAGCCTCGCTTACCACTAAAAGCTCCTTCCTTCCTATCTTGTCAGAAGCCCACCCAGAAATAGGACCCATTGCAGCACTTAAGGCGTTTCTAAGAGAACTTAGGGCACCTAAGTAGGAAGATGTAACTTGAAAGGCGTCGACCATGAACATAAACAGCACGCCCCTCATCCATATCCCGTAAGAGATGGAATCTATGGATTTCAACAAATAGATGTCTTTAAGGTCCTTGTTTGGCTTCAGTAGTTCTCTAAGAGAGCTTATCGGCTCTAAAGGCTCGGATTTGAATCTGTAAGTCTCCCTTATCATGGCCCAAGCAATGATTATCCCAATTGTTGCGGCACCAGCAGAGATCCATATAACTGCTCTCTCTCCGATGGATTCAGCAAGGACTCCAGCAAAATAAGGCAGGAAGAACCCAGGAATTGTCCATCCCAGGGATAGTAAGCTCATTACTAGGGCCCTGCTCTCTCTTACCGTAGATTCTGCTCCAATGGTTGTGGAAAGCGGCCTATAGGTCCTGAAGCTGATCGAACCTATGATTGAAGCCGGGATGAAATGAATCCAGCTAGTTGAGAGTGCGTACATTGCTCTACTAAGAGATGTCAGAACCATCGAAGCGGTGAACATGATCTTCCTGCCAACCCTATCAGCAATCCTACCCAGGAAGAGGCTTGATGGCAGCGCTACAAGGCTTGAGATGGACTGGATCATCCCCATTTTCTCGCTGTCTGCACCGAGGGATGATGCAAATGTGGGCAAAACAGGTCTTTGAAGGTTCATGGAGCAGGATCTGAGGAATCTAGCGAAGAAGAGACCAGCTACGTTTCTCTTATCTATTGTTTCAATCTCTTCTCCTATATTTTTGCTGATATTCATCTCAGGTCCCCTTTCACCATTTTCCCATTAGTGGGCACCTAAATCCATAAAAAATCGACTAAAAACGTAAGACATAGCTGTAACAGTGGATTTTAACCCCTTTGTGGGCTCTTAGCCTCATCACACAGATCTAATTATAGGTAAAATCTTGGCTGTTCAGACCTGTGTACTCATCCTTTATGCCCGAGAACTGTCGATTTTGGGATAATTACTGACTCAAGGAAACGCCTACAGCTTCAAGCCCGTCAATCACGTAGTCGAGGCCCGACTTCTTTAGCGTGGATTTCGTCGGAATTCCTCTCTCATCCCACCCCCTTATCTCGTAGTACCAGCTTAGCAGTTGGTCGTACGCGCCCTTATCGATCTTTGTGCCCTTCAACGGACCCTTTGTCAGGGGCTCCTCGAACCACCTTGCCGGCGGATAGTCCATCTCCCTGCTCCAGTTCGGGTTCTCTCTTATCCAGAAGGCTCTAACGAGGTTGTATATCCTATCTGCTATAAGCCAAAGGTCCTGCAGAGTATAGTCCAGGCCTGTAGCGGCCTTTAGATACTTTGGATACCATTCTAGGTTGAACGCAAGTTCAATCCAGGGAAGTCTGCAGGTTACAGCTGATTCAAAGAATCCGCCTCTTATGCGCTGCATTTCAATTAATCGCTCTACCTTCTCCTTTGTGACTAAGTCTCTACCCATCTTAAGCTCCCAGGCTATAAACCATGCATCCTTGTGATGTGAGCCGATAGGAGACGTTCCGAAGGCTAGAGCCATACCTGGGGCCGCATGGCAGTCATAAGCCGTTATCTCTAGGCCTTTCACGTGCATCGCGAACTTCTCAGATCCATGGCCTATCTTGGCAGAGAACCTCTTAACTCCCTCAGCCATTTGGTCTCCTATGCCCTTTCGTGAAGCAACCATTTCTGCGAGTTCAAACATAGCTTGGCCGTCTCCCCACTTCAAGTCAATGCCAACTTCTTCCTTGGAGAGAAGGCCTTTCTCCATGCATTCTGTAGCAAATCCAAGAACGCTTCCTAACGTTATGGTGTCGATGCCCTCTTTATCCGCGAGAAGGTTTAGGTTTAGAGCCCAA
>QMVZ01000205.1 GCA_003661365.1 Thermoproteota archaeon
AACCTGCTCTGGTCCAGTTACCACTCCTTTGCTCATTAGCGACCTAAGAGTTCTAGAAATTGTTGCTTGGGATAGTCTTGTTTCCTTTGAGAGTTCCTTTCTGCTTAGATATGGGTTTCTAGCGAGGGCAGTTAAGATCCTAACCTCGCTCTTAGAAAATTCAAAAGTAGGAGGCCTAATTAGAGAGAGGAGTAAAGCAAAGTAATCTCTGAAACTAACCTTTCCAAGAGATGAGGCCCATTTCAAGGACTTCAACATCGTTCTGATTACCCTCATTCTCTCTTCTTCTGACATGTTCTCAAAAAGAGAAGGAGCATCATAAAGAGGAAAAGAGGGATCTATTATCCTAGAAGTGCACTCCCTCCACCAACTCGAATCCTTTGCAGCGTAGGCCCAAGCCAGATCATAAACCTGGGGTATCCCATCAAGTTCCTCTGGAATAAGAGTTATGAACGCCTCTCTTCGGAGCACAGTTTTAATTTTTCTTGAGCTAAGTTTCTTGTCTACAATTAACACATTGCTCCCTAAATCACAACCAGCTCTATATCCTTTTACGCGCAAAAAATCTAAAACTACTCTTTCAGGTAATTCTCTAACAGGGTTCTCTTTCATGAGCATGCAAGCCCTTTCAACCTCTTTTTTGAAAGAATCTGTTAGATCCTCAAAGCCCTCGTCATCTCCTTTTTGAGACTTCATTTATTTTTCTACGGGTGTTACGAGGTTGTTGAAACCTAAAAATGTTGTCTCATCGGGCCTAAATCTAAAATACCATTGTTTAAGCCTTCCGATGATGGATATTAGCCCGCTAGAGGATCCCTCTGCATCAGAGGAGATATGTCAAGAAGAATTGTTGTCACTCTGCTGGCTATAGCACTAGCTATAGCCATTCTAGGCGTAGTCATAATGGGGCCGCCTCCCCTGCCTCCGTTTCCGCCCATACCGCCACCAGATCCAGAATGAACTCCGGCGGCCCCTTCTTCTTTTTTTACTTTTAGTCATAGAAACTTATCAGGAAAAACGGTCGTCTTGCTCTTTCTGAAGAAGGCTCTTAGAAATCGGTTGTATAAAGTTCGTATAGTTCTTATTTATTACAAAGGGGGATTAAGATTGCATAAGAAAAGTACTCGCAATAGATGAAAATTTCTTTAGTAGTCCAGGACTTGAATCTTTAGATGAATCTTCGTTTTTACATGTAGTAGTTAATCCTGGAAAAAATTCATGGTAGTTTTTTTAGATAATGAGGAGACTCACCGAATAACACGAGAGTTAAAACGGGTTTTACTATGCCAAGCATGATACACACCACACTAATGCCGAGATCAACGCTTGTCTACGAAGTGCCATCATCGGGGAGAATAGCACACTCTTTGTTCATGAACGTTTTATTTTCCTCATCTAAGCGACTTGCCAAGAAGGTTAGGGAAGAGAAGATCAAGCCATTTTCAGTGTCAAGAATAACCACAAACAAGAAGAGGATCCAAAGGCATCTAGCGGTAGTTCCTCCTGATGATTACATTAGAGTTACTTTTAAGCTAATTGATGATGAGCTCCTTGATCCCGTTCTGAATGGGTTGGAATCAGCGAATTTGATGATAAATGGTGTTCAGGTTAAAGTAACGGACATTACTGTCAGTAGTAAGGATTTCTGGGACATATTAGGTGATGCACCTATTACAAGAGGATTTACCTTAAACTTACTGACTCCGGCACTGGGAATTGGCAGAGATTTCCCTCCACCAGCTCCAACAGTTTTGAGAAGGGCCTTCCAGTCGTGGAATGCTTACTCAAACATTAAGCTACCTGAGGTTATCTTTGGGAGGCTCTTTCTGGCAGAACCAGCAATACCAACCTGTCTTCAGACCGATGCGGTTCTTCTCACATTCAGAGGAAAGAAAACAGTTCAAATCGGGTATAGAGGGGCAATTAGTTACTCCTTATGGAGATTTTGGTCCCAGGAAGGAGTAGTCGTTGCTGCCCTAGCTAAGTTCGCTGAGTATACGGGGATAGGAGCAAAAACTTCGATGGGCTTTGGGGTGACGAAAACAAGATTTTGGAAAAAATCTTAATTCCACTTGATGATGGACGTGTATGTGGGCATCCAAATTTTTCGAAAATCCCTTTGAACCTGAAAAAAATCCGCAAAAAGGTTTTTGACAGGGTTTGAAGGCTCGCCATAATGAGCATTCCCTCGCTTTTCGGCCTCTTCGTAAGAGAGGCTCTGGAAAGAAAATGGCACCTTGTTGAAGCTAAGTGCGGTGCACATGGAGCACAGACTCTACTAGCTCACTCTTTGAACGCGATGTCCGTGACTTACTCCGTTGGAAAGGTCTTGGGTTGGTCGGAGGATAAGCTAAGGCTTGCCGTAGCCTCGAGAGCGGTTCACGACATAGCAAAGAAGAGATGGAAATGCGGTAAGGAAAGACCGCCAAAAGGAATGAATGAGGAGGAAGAAAAAGAAGCAAGGGAGATCCTTAGACATCTCGGGCTTAGTGAGGAAGAGATCTCTGTAGCCATTTCTCTTGCCCAGAAAGACGAGACTTTTGGGAACATAAAGGATTTCATGGCTGGAGCCAAGCATGAAGCTATTGCTCCTGATGTCCTTGATCTTGCTATGCTGGGAGACAGGCTCGCAAGCATGAAAGATCCATCTGAACCAGTTTATAAGGATACTGAAGCCAGACTAAAGCGACTTGGTCTATTCATAACCTATCACAAGGTTTCTGTAGTTAGAGGCATCTCTACGTACTTACTTCATCGGGCTTTAATCGAACTGTATCAACAGAAAGGATTCGCTCCTGTTCTATTCTTCTCTTCTGGTGTCGTTTATGTTGGAAAGAAAGAGGCTCCTAGGCTTACTAGGGAAGAGGTCTTGAGATCTTTAGAGGAGACTTTGACCAGTTTTCTTAGAGAAAAGAAGAGAGAACTAGGGAGAGCGGCAATAGGTGTCGTGAGTCAAAAGGCGATAAAGGCACCTGAGTACGTTTTTGTGGATGAGGATGTAGCAAAGGCTCTCTGGAACCTTCTAACGAAACAGAAAAGTGTAGCAGACCCTTCAGTAAAGGATAATGATTTAAGTGCAAAGGGGTTTGGATCCTATCTAGGAGATGAATTAACGCTTGGTGAGAGAGAAGCAGCAATAAAATTCTATAAGGGAATGAAATACCTTCTTACCTACTTCAACAACCTCCTTAAAAGTGCAAAAGAGGATTTCGGAGTTAAAGA
>QMVZ01000206.1 GCA_003661365.1 Thermoproteota archaeon
CCCTAGGGCTTATGAGAACCAATATCAAAAGGAATATTACTGCATTCACAAGCTTTTTCTCCAAAAATGTGTTAAAAATGTGTGTTCCACTTCTATTTCGCGATGAAATGGGAAGTTCTGTTAAAAGATCTGTTGCAACGAAAATAGGAAGAAACTCGTTATCTAGAAGATCGTTACTAGGAAGAGGTCTCCTTGCGCCTTGATCTAGGAATAGAGATTATAAGTTTTGGGATAAAAGAAACGTCAGAACCTAACATCATTAATGAGTGGAACCTAGAAGTTTTTAGACCAACTCATGCGGTTGTAAGAGTTAAGGAGTTTGTTATGGTAGGAGGGATGTGAAATAGTGTTTCCTAATGCTATCCTGCCTATGATTTCCCAATTTTTGTGGATTATGAAGGTCGGGCTCCCATGATGGGAAAGGACGGAAAGGTTTTTGGAATTTTCTCTGCTCCAGGAGGAGTTGGAAAGACGACGCTTGCTCTTCTTCTTGGATGGTTCCTTAGGAAGGATGGGAGAAAGGTCCTTCTTATAGATATGGACCCAAGCAGCTCTTTATCGCTTACCGCAATCAGGGAGAGGGCAACCCTCATCATATACGAGAGGAGAGGGCTTACCCTTTCCCACATCTTCAAGAAGGTAATTGAGGATAGGCAACAGATATGCTTTGAGGATTACTTGATATCTAGGGCCTTTCCGCCTGGCGAAGACGTAGAGCTAGACATCCTCATGTCTACCCTTGATCTTACTAGGGTTATCGATTCGCTCTGGTTCAACCAACGAGCTAAGAGAGAGGTCCTCCTTAAGGAGTTGTTGGAGGCGTTAGAAGTAAGGAGGACTCATGAGTGCACGATAATCGACTCAATTCCCTTCTATGATAGGAAGTACGTTATCATGGTGTTGCAAGGAGCAGATAAGTGCATAATTCCCCTGAGACCTTCTATCATAGATGTGTATAGGACTGAGATGATGCTTAACGAGCTGCCGAAGATCGTGAACATGGGGAAGGAGGAGCTCATGTCGAAGGTTGGCTTGGTTTTCAACATGGTCAGGAGGGGAAGCAAACAGATCAAGTACATGAGGATGTACCTTCACTTCTTTAGAGAGAGGGTTTCTCCCAATTTGAAGGTCTTCTCATCGTACATACCCCTTAAGGTCTCCTTCAGCAGAATAGGGACTGAAGAGGAAACTGCTTTCGATAGAGAAGATGTCAGAAGGGAGTTCTCCGGTTTCTTCTCTGAGTTCTTGAATTGGGCCGGTCTGAATAAGTGATGATTGATCAAGAAGTGATCCTGAAAAATCGGATTCACGAACTAGCTCTAAGATAACTCACCTAATTTACCTTCTGACAGACTAGCAGCAATTGAAGGAAAAGAGGTAATGCTTTAAAGTAGTATATTTGTCATTATTTTGGTAATTACATTGGGTACGGTTACAATTAAGGTAGATGAGGAGCTCAAGAAAAAAATGAAAATGGTGAGGATTAACTGGTCCGAGTACATTAGGGAAGCAATTAGGAGGAGAATTGAGTTAGAAGAAAGGAAAAGAGCAGCTGAAAAGTTGTTGGAGGACTTAAGGAAGGGGAAACACGTTGTTCCAAAGGGCTTCATAAACAAAACCATAAGGGAGATGAGGGAAGCTCGTTGAAGATTTACGTGGTAGACGCATCAGTTGCATCGAGATTCGTTCTAGTTGAAGAGCTTTCTGACAAAGCTGTGTTGGTCCTTAATGACTTCCTTTCGGGAGCAGTTGACTTAAAGGCCCCTGGGTTGGTAGTTTATGAAGTCGGAAATACGTTGTGGAAAGCGGTTAAACAGCGGTTCATAGATGTAGGGGAGGCCATTCAGAAGTTTTCGTTCTTTCTTGAACTCAAAATAGGTTCCATTAATTTTGGCGGAGAAACCCACAGGAAGATCCTTGAGTGGGGTGCGGAGAACGAAGCAACTTACTACGACAGTGCATATGTAATCTCCTCAAAGATAACAGGAGCAACTTTGTTGACTGCTGACAATATCCTGTATGAAAAGGCTCAGGGAGAGGTCCCAACCTTACACCTAAAGGATTATCGATCTATGTCTGAAAAGTGATGACATTTGGGTTCAAGCAGGGAGAGGTTAGTGGAGCTCATTCTTTCCCCATTCCCAGGAGCCGGACCTAATGACCTGAAGGAGTACGATTATAGCGATATAGGTGAACAGCTTGTGTGCTCTAGTTTACACGGAGCTTTGGAGCACAGCTGAGAAGAAACCAGTAAAAGAGATCTTTCATCGAAAGAAGAGTTCGAGAAAGTGATGAAAATGCATTCAAGGGTAAGAAGATTCCTTTCAAACGAGTTTCCTGGTTTGAGGGTTTACATGTCTAATCATCAGCATGCTGAAATATCCCACGTTTTGGCCTCAAGAGGGCTGAGGATTCATTTGAGGAGGCCAATCGCATAATTATGAGAATTTCTATCAAGCTATTACTCCTGGAATGATTTAGAAAAGAATAAATACTACAGTATTCACAAATACTTTAGTATGTCAAGGATATGGACGGTGAAGGTTCCCAAGGAGCTTGATGAATTGGTTTCCAAAATGATAAAGCTTCTTGGATATACAAGCAAGGCTGAATTCGTTAGAGAAGCCGTTAGAGACTCCATATTGAGGAAGGAGATCTGGATTCTTGGTCTTCAAGCAATGGACGAGCTATCAAACGAGAAAGGAGATGCTTTATCGGCCCTAGAAAGAATGCTCTCCAAAAAAGTTCCTAAGAAGTTGGTTGAAGAAGAACTGGCTGCAGCCAGAGATGAAGTTGAGGAGCTTATAAGGAGGGTTTCAACGTCTTGAGCTATGTGCTCGATGCAGGGGTTTGGATTAGAGGGTTGCTTGGTGCAGACAAAGACTGTTTGGAAGTCCTCAGACTTGTTCTAAGGAAGAAGGTTCGGGTTGTGGTTAATTCATACTGTGTAGCGGAAGTAACTAGAGCGCTGAAGAGGATATCGTATAGGTTAAGTTTGGACTCCAGATCTCTAGAAAGGGACTTCTGGATCATCCTTAACTCTGACTTCGTGGTTCAGGAATTTGACAGACCTGTAAGTGAGGGATTACTAAGGGAATTGAGAAGAGCTCCGGAGATCCTCTTAATTTCTAAACTTCTAGAGCTTGAGCCAAAGGATGTTC
>QMVZ01000207.1 GCA_003661365.1 Thermoproteota archaeon
CTATAAAGAGGCAAAGCCCATTCTATGCCATTCTCAAAAATGTCCCGATGCTTTGCACCTCTCGAAGAAACCGACCATGACGGACACTCATGTTTTTTGCGACGATAATTACCTGAATAGTCAAGAGATGTAAGGTAAGCTTCGCCTGAAGTGCCCCCGTTATTCCAGTAGAGACGTACAGCGTGAATTCGACCACCTCCGTTGGAGTCCCCATCCATGGTTTCGCCTCCATTCTCTCTTTCAAAGTTGTTTGCCAGCGATCCAGACTGGCCATAGCAAGAAACACGATCCTCATTTATGAAATAAAAGAAGTCATCTGAATCATGAGCCGCGAAAGGCCCCTTAGAAGAGTAAAACCAGGATTCTGATAATCGTGTTGCTCCTGCCATGCCATAGTAAATGTAGAATTGATATGATGTGGAAACATTGATTTCAGGAATCTTCACCCAAAAATAAGCTGAATTCTCCGAAGAATTAACGTAAGCCACAAACTGAGGGAGCACGGTTATGCCGTCTGAAGTCGTAAACCGTACATCATCTAGATCGTTTTGAGCTGATCCATTTGTGTAGATTACACCCATGGGAATCGAATCCCAATAATGCGAACCATAAGTAGAATTTTTGTTTTGTCCTGAACCTGCATACACTTTGAAAAGCATAAGATAGTTTGTTGCATTTTGAGAAGACTCGTCTCCTGTGATTGTGAAGTTTTGACGGTGTCCCCAAGCTGTTGACCCGTCTCCTAACCAAGAAGAATCGGAACAGGTTTCCTCTGAATCCCACGATGATATTGAAGGTTCAGGGTTGACGTATTTGTGGGCGAAACACCAGTCTACCTCAAAGAACTTGGCTGTGTTGGATCCGCCACGTCTGTATCCCACATAACCAGATTCTATGATTTTATCAGCAGTTTTGTCTTCGCAGGATACTAGGTAGGTGTTTCCATTGTTGTGATCTACGGATCCGAACACTTTAACTGTGGATCCTGAAGTGAATGTGCAGATCTCCCAAACGCGATAGTTGTTAGCCGAGTCAGGCATGCTAGTATAATCAACCGTAACTAGAGAGCCGTTCTGTTTCTGCAAATATAGAAAACCGTCATCATCGTCTCGAAGCGTGTAATATCTTGTAGAATTGACAAATCGAGAAATTGTGAAGGCATCTATGGCTGAATCCTCATGAGTTTTGAGGTATCTGGATCTGAACCGCACGTTTGCTATAGTAAAGTTTTGACAGCCTGAGTCGCCTCCAGAATACATGAGGTCGTTGTTTGCTGTTGCTGATTTCATGCGAGAAGCTCGAGGATCAGGTCCTCCGTATTCTCTAATCTCGCGGAAATCTCCATCATAATCTGAATCGTATTGTGTAATCCACGCTCCTGACGTAACCCACTTGTGGTTGGCTGGGTTGTAGCTGGAGTCATTGATGTACTGCGATCCTTGATTGAAGTCATCGAAGAAGTCAAAGGTTGCCGCCCCGTTTGATGTTGTGTGAACACGTGAAGCCCCAGACCAATCATAGTACAGATAAAAGTAGACAGTATTTCCTGAAGATAGATCATCAGTGATTCTAACCCAGAAATCTCCATAAGAAGGGTTTGACAGCTCAGGCGTTTCATAAAAATATGACAGCTCAGTTATTCCATTAGAAGCGGTAACTCTTATGTCCCCGAAGTCATCCAAGTGATTGGTTCCAATGTAAACATCCCGGCCAGAGTCGACCCCAGAACCATTGTGCACCCGTACTCTAATCGTGTAATTAGATCCAGCAGATCCTGACCCGGTTATTGTAGCAAGTTTTCGTCTGTTGAAGCCTGCTAGCCAATAATCACCATACTGAGCTTTAACAGGGACTATGTGCATTGAAGAATTGAATAACAATAATGCTATCAGAAAACCAGACAAAATCAGCGATTTTATTTTCGCCATATTCTGCGTCATCATCTTCTGCCTCCGAAAATTAACGCTAAAATTCTGGTCGCTGCATAAACGAAGATAGATGCAACGATGTTGCTGAAGAACTGATTATTCGGTGAGAGTATCCCTATTTGAATAAACAAGGCAGTCAAGAGGGCACCGAACACGATTTGTAGCAGATCCTTTCTCAACGTCAAGTTTTAGGCCTCCTCCTCTTGTGGAAACTTCGATACGAGAACTGCGGCAGTTTAGACCGTTTCTTTCGCTTTATTGCCCGAGGCCCTCGAGGATACATATTCCTTCTCCGGCGCGAAGCCAGAGCATTCAAAATGCCACCTCCAGCAATAACAAAAAGAGAAGCTACGAGTCCCCACAAGCCAATAGTAGCTAGTTCTTGCTGTTCTCTTGGGCTTAAAGCGTAAGTCTTTCCAATTAGACATAGATAACTGAATATCGCTCTAATCAAGTAGCTGAATATTCTACGGCGCTGCAAGATAGTTCACCACTGCATGAGCGAAGATCACACTGTCGCCTAGCCTACTTGCCAACAGAGCAAAACCTAGGCCTAATCCAGCCATAAACACGATCCAGTAAGACCCGGCTGATCCTCCGTATCTTGCTATGTGATAGAGGCTCCACATGAAGCTACTAATAACAATTGCGAACAAGCTGGATTCTGTAAGTCGGTGTATGAAATTGCACAGAAAAATTCTGAAAAAGAGTTCTTCCATGACTCCCATGAGAACCGCGAACCACTTTAACGATAGAACGGTAACTCCGAGAGTGAATGGAACTTGTCTGTTAACTATCCATATCAAAGCCACACAAAAAGCTGTCCACAGCAAGGCTTCTGTAAACCTTGAGAAGTCAAAACCCTTGAAAGAGATCTTGGTAAATATAAAAGCCAGTACAAGCCCCATTACTCCAAGAACCACGGCTGAGAGCAATACTGTTACAGTCTCAGGCTGAAAAGTAGTGGCATACATGAAAATCATCAAAGCAGCAAGAATCGACATGGTACCTAAAAAGCCGATCTGAATAGATCTCTGAGGAACAGTTTTTCTTAATCCGCCATGAGGCATTGTTACGATTTCCTCCTTGCGCCGAATAAGGAAGTGATAGTTATCAGCACCCACGGAGCAAAGATAGCC
>QMVZ01000208.1 GCA_003661365.1 Thermoproteota archaeon
CTCAAGCTTCATCTACGACAATTACTGGGCGAAGCTTGTCGGGAAGGAGAGCACTGGAAACGCTGGAAGGGGGGGAGGTGGCCTTAACTTGCCTCCCTACGGAACCGTTCCCTCGATAAAGCCCAGAAACATAGTCATTCAGCCTGGAGATGCCTCAGAGGAGGAGTTGATATCGGAAGTCGGAGATGGGTACTACGTGAGGGACGTTCAGGGAGCCCACCAGTCAAACCCTGAGACAGGTGAGTTCTCGGTTGCCCTGGCTCCAGCATTCAGGATAAAGGATGGCAGAATAACGCACGCTGTCAAGGGAGTGATGTTGGCAGGAAACGCATATGAAATGTTAAAGAAGATAATCCTCATGGGAAAGGAGGCAAGGCAGGTAGGGAACTTTGTGGCGCCAAAAGTAGTCGTTGAGGGCATGACGATAATAGCAAAATGAAAATGAGTTCATAAAGGGAACACCTACCTATACTTTTTCCTTTTTCCTAGATCGAAACCAGGTGGGCCTGTAGTATCTTGTACTCGGACATCCAATGCACTCTTCCGCATTATATCTCTCACATTTATCGCATGAAAGTCCACATGGAGTAACTTCGTCCTCACCTCCAGAGGACAGGGTAATTGGAAGGTATTTAGGGTATATAACGCGGCCAACGCTTACTTCAGACCTTCTAACCTCTTTTCTAGTCCTTATCGAGCAACCGCTTAGGATGCTCATTAGCGTCCTTTCATCCTCAGCATACATTAGAGCTAGAAGATTATATCCTCCCGCGGCATGGATCAAGGAAATTATCCTTGGACAATCCTTGTAAGTTTCAACTAGCTTCTGCAGATCTTCGTAATTTGCAACTTCTATGCTTATGAAAAGCACTTTAAAATCCAATTTGTTGGGATTTATCATTGCTCCTACCTTGAGAAGACCTCTATTCGTCATATTTCTCAGCCTTTTTGTAACCGCAACCCTGCTAATTCCTATTCTCTCACCTATTTTTTCTAGAGGAGTTCTCCCGTCCTCAGCAAGCCCTCGAATTATCATGAGATCCCTTTCGTCCATTGAGTTACGAAAGGAAACAAATATTTTATAAATTTGTTATCATTAGAAACCCAAGGTAGCAATGCCTCCACAATACGCCCTTGAGATGATAGGGGTTTTCTCGTGGTTACATCTCCCCATCTAAAGGTGAGAAATATGTCCAATCAAGAGCTTGTTAAGAGATTTGAGATAAAGGAGGTCTTGCCTTGTATAACGACCCCTGGATACATAAGGTTCACTGCACAAGCAGATAGAGAGATTGGAGAAGTAATTCCGATTGTTTTCCTAAAGTTTCCTCCATGAAAGGTCTCTTATAATGAATCTGAAAATACGTTAACTCTTAACGCGTTTAACAGGATGATCACGCTCCATCCATCTGGTAAGGTTGCAGTAACTAACACAAAGGACATTAAAGAGGCCCAAGAGATCTTAGGTGAGATAAAGAAGATCATAAATTTGGCATACAAAGATTACCTGAGGCTTGGGAAGCCTAGCAAAAGAGAGATACAGGCAGCAAGAGAGATCTCATGGATGAAAATATACAATCATCTTCCAAAGATCAACTGCGGTAAGTGCGGCTTTCAGGTATGCTCTGCCTTTGCTGTAAGCGTCCTTCAGGGGGATGCAAGACTTTCTCAGTGTGAGCCTCTAAGTGATCCGAAGTACCATAGGAACTTAGAGGCCCTTAAGAAGGAGCTAGGACCTTTCCTCTTAAGAATGCTGGGCTGGAAGGAAAAGGATGACGAATAAACAAAAGCTTATGTATCTCCTTATTTTACAAGGGATTCAAACGCTAGGGTACGCTTCTCTCTATAAGCTGCTTTATGATGAAAATGAAAAGCAGGCTAAGGATTAATATTAAGGAGAAGGGAATTAATGGGTTGATTAGATAACATGTTCCGATAACCGAGTATTTTATCGCCTCAACAGAATATGTAAGAGGAAGAAGTAATGATATTGCCCTTAGAGGCGGAGGGAGCCTAGTCAGAGGTATAAATATCCCACTTAAGAAGATCATCGGAAACCTTACTGAGTTGAATATCGTCATCGCGTTGAAAGGGTCTCTCGAGACGAAGGCCAGAAGGACGCCAAAGGAAGCAAAAAGGAAGGTAGAAGAAAAAATAGACGCTATGAGAAGGGGAATGCTTAAGGGCTTGAGCTTCAACAGGGGAATGAGCAAGAATATTGTTGCGATAGAGGATATCGTCCCGAAGAGGAAGCTGCTAAGAACTTTTCCAAGAGCTATATCGAGGTAGGAGGCTGGATACAATAACAACCTCTCAAAAGCCCCAATCCTCCTCTCGAACACTATTGAGGCTGAGGCCATGGAAGTTGTTCCGAAGAAGAGGGCTAACGATATGAGCCCGGGAGCAAGCTCATGTATATCTCCCCTGCTCCTTATTACGAAGGTCAAGGCAAAGGCCAGAGGGAAGAGGATTCCCCAGCTTATCGTAGGTGGCTTGAGGTAGTACTCTTTTATGTCCTTCTTAGCGATGTAGAAGGCTTTCTTCATTTGAATCAATCTCATTCCTCCAAAAGCTTGATAAATACCTCCTCCATCTCAGCCCCTCTAAGACTGAGTAGTTCTAAGCTAAGGCCCCTTTCAACGATCCTTCTTAGCAACTTCTGGAGCACTCCGACAGCATCCTTTGCTACTATTCTTACCGTGCCGTCCTTCCAAAAGTCAACTTTTACTACACCTTCCATGTTAGCCAGCTCCTCATTGAAATTTTCGAAAGGTGTTATCTTCAGCTCTAATACTTGAGATCCCGGAATTAGCTTCTTAACGTCTGAGGGAGTTCCTTCAGCCACTATCTTTCCTTTATTTATTATCGCCAGTCTGTGGCTAAGTTTTGATGCCTCATTTATGTTATGAGTTGTAAGGAAAATCGTAAGGCCCTTTTCGTTAAGCCGCTCTATCAAATGCCACATCTTCCTTTTTCCCATCACATCAAGCCCTATCGTAGGCTCATCCAAGAAGAGCAATTCAGGCTCATGTACCA
>QMVZ01000209.1 GCA_003661365.1 Thermoproteota archaeon
AAGCTACGCTTCACCAGAAACTACAATAAAATACGCCCCTACACAGAATACTGCGAAGAAATAATCGAACTAACCGAATGACACATCATTATAGCGCGCCGCGCTAACAACTATAGAGGTTAGCCTAAAGAAGAGCTAGACATTCCTCTCTGGTTAAACCAGATCTTCTTATTATGGAATTTGTGATATCAGAACGAAAACAGAATCAAAAGCATCAAACTCAACGACTCCCATCGAATAGATGAAGATGAAACTCTTTTTTGAGGGATGGTAGAGCGCGCGCATAACCCCAAGATGCTCACACCAGCCCTCTCTTCCTTAAATATTGGAGATCTTGAAAGGTTGAAAAAGCAATAAACTGCTTTTCTATTGGTAAAAATGAGAGACTTAGCGAAAGGCTTAATTTGCGAATAATTCCGAGAATGCTAAGAAATCTTTCTAAACCTTACCTTATACTCTGTAATTATGATAAGCGACCCGTATAGCCTTTCTTTGTATCTTTCAATTGTTAAAAGAAGATATTTAACTTTGTTCTTTGCTCTTTCGTCTGAAAGTCTTAGAATAATTGCACCTGGTGGTTTGTACAGTAGAGCAAGCCTTCCGAAATCTTTGTCACATGTTATTAAGATCCTGTTTTCCTTCTTTGCAACTTCTATTATCTCCAGGTCTTTTGCTCCTCTAAGCTCTTCTATCGCGGATTTAGAATCATATCCCTTGCCCTTTAGTGCCAAGTGAACCTTTATGCCTGCGCTCTCATCCACAAGAAACTTCTGCTTCAGCGAAGCGGGTACACCTCCTCCATCTCAAGCACTTTTGAAGCATACAGTAAGGCAGCCCTAATGTCCTCTTCGGTGAGATGTGGGTAATCCTCTAGTATCTCTTCAACCGTAAGGCCCTCTGCTAAGAGCCTGAGAATTAGTTCAACTGTTATTCTGGTTCCCTTTATTACTGGTTTTCCTCCCATTATCTCTGGGTCGATGACTATTCTCTCTACCATACAACATCAATTTAGTATGATTGAAAGGGTTACTTAAAGAAATGCCAAACATTAATTTTACATAAAAAATATTACATATGTTTGAGGGCAGATGCCTGGCGTGGATGCCCCCGCCTAGGGCGAGTCGAAGAAGCGCCGAAGGCCCTCACTTTCAGTTATTCTCAAACAAGCTTTTTAACCTAGCATCCGCTAACCTAAGGGATTGGTGATGATCACTAATTTAGAATTCGACCACTTCAAGGGGATCTTGAGGGGAAAGCTAAGTCTTGAGAAATTCACCCTTCTAGTTGGAAGAAACAACTCCGGAAAGAGTACCGTTCTTGAGACCCTTTTTCTCTTTCCAGCTCCAGCGAGGGAGACTGTATATGGGATGGCGATCGATGCTATAAGGAAGTTACACGATACTCTACATAGCACTGGATACTCCTTCTTCCTCCACAACTACATAGCTAAGAACGCCATCGTAACCTATTTCATAGATGGTTTTGTTGTGCGTTTATGCATCTCCTCTAAAGATAAGATCTTTTCAGTAGAGATGGAATGGGAAAAAGAAAGAAAGCAGGTAGCTGAACTTAAGTTGGGCAGTACAAGCATTATGCGTCCTCGTATTCCTGAATTGGAGGAGAAGAGTAAGATCAAGGAAACGATTCTGATAGCTCCTAGTCTAATCGATAGAGCGTGGATGTACATCTCAAACAACTGGGAAAAGACAACACAGCAAGGTGTAGATAGGAAGGTTGCCGAGGAGATCTCCAGACTAATAGGAGAGGAATTCGTTGGCATGACTCTTGAACCTCTTCTTGAAGGAAAGCTGTCCTTAAACTTTCAAGACAAGTTAGGAAAAAGATTCAGGCTTGGAGACATGGGAGATGGGGTTCAAGTGCTGGCAACAGCTGCCTTACTTGTTAAGTCTATAAAACCAGATCTTCTGCTGTGGGACGATATAGAGGCCCATATGAATCCAGTAATGCTTTCTCATACCCTAAAATGGCTTGGAGATCTCGTTAAGAAGGGAACGCAGGTTGTCATCTCAACTCACAGCTTAGAAGTCGTTCGTTACGCTTCTCAGCTGCTTGGAGATGAAAGATGGTTTGGAATAAGGCTCCTTTCCCTCAAGAAGGGTGAATTGAAGGAGAAGAAGCTTGGCAAGAAGGAAATTGAAGAGCTTGAAGCAGCTGGAGTTGACGTAAGGGTGGCGGAAGCCCTCCTATGAGGCTCTTTCCTCTCGAGCCGACTTCTAGAACTGCGGCAAACCTAAGGAGGTTGGAGAGGGATCTTGGGCTGAGAATCATAGGGGAAGATGATGTGGATAAGATAGTTATCATCGGAAATGGAACGCCTGATGACATCGTAATTGCCCTTTTAGGACATGCTCGAAATGGAAAGAATGTTCTAGGAATTTTAAAGCCAACTTACACGGGAACAGCTGCTGTTAGAGCTGTTAAAGGGATTATTAGGACTTTTCCCAAGGTCAGCAAATTTCTGCTTCTGTTGGATCAAGAGAGCAACAGTCTAGAAAGCATTGAAGAACGCTTAGATAGGGAAATTAGGGAGTCTGCCTTGACCGTTATTTCTAAAGAGAAAAGAGGGGCCAGGCTCATACATTACTCTTGTAAACTGGCATCCTCTGGCTTTAGTCTTATTGTCTCTATAAACGGGCTAGACGCTTCTCCGTACAACATGCATATGATAGAAGATCATCTGCTTGAGGCTGCTCGAATGCTGTTAGGCCATAATGAGGTAGAAAGGCTGACTCGGGGAAGTAGCGATCCAAAGGACGCCTGGAAAAGGTTGCATCAGAAATACATCGATGTGTACAGACACATAGTTAATATGCCTAAAGATGAATTAGAACAGCTGTTTCCACAGCAAATGAGAGGTCTAAGAGAATTAATGGACCCTTTCTAAAAAATGCTAAGAACCTGGACAAGATAAAAGCCACTTGCGTTTCACAAGGGCTTCGAGGAGATGAATGAAAAAGTTCATGGTTGTGCTTTATCGAAATGAGATTTCTGA
>QMVZ01000210.1 GCA_003661365.1 Thermoproteota archaeon
AAACGTCCTGAAGATGTTGGTTGAGAACGGAAGGATAACTTACACAGAAATAGCCAAGAAGCTGGGCATGAGCCCTGCAGGAGTCATGAAGAAGGTGAAGAAGCTGGAGGACGCAGGTATAGTGAAGGGGTATACCGCCCTGATTGACCACTCGAAGCTCGGAAAACCCTATAAGTACATCATCATGATCAAGACGCAGGCAGGAAAGCATGCAGACGTTGCAAGAGAGATAAAAGAGGTCCTTGGATCAAACATCCTAGAAGTTTACACAATTACTGGCATTTATGACGTCATCGCCAAGGTTCTAGCTGGAAATAGCGACGAACTAAATGAGATAATCAAAAAGATCCACTCAGTTTCTGGTGTTATGGAGACCATTACGTCTTTAGTGCTTGAGACTATAGAAGAGAAGCCGTCTCTTGTTCCAAAGAGGATAGAACTTCCTATAAGGCCTAGTGAACTGGAAAAGGGTTAATCTATAAGGAATCTGTTAAGTTTATCCCTCATTCCTTCAATTTTCAACCATCATATTTAGCTACATCCGCTTTTTTCATCCATTTGAGCTCAGATTAGCACGGGCTCTATATACGCTGTTCAAAATGGTTCATCTATGAAATTTGTAGCGAAACGCTGGTATATTGTGAGGGAATAGTTGCTTAAATGATATGAGGATAGGGGTCCCAGCAAGTCTTGACCCTGATCCTTTGGAGGAGGCATTTAGGTTCAAAAACATGGGCGCAGACTACCTAGAACTTAACTTAACCCTCCCTCTGCCTGAAGAAGATGAACTTCTCGACAGAACGGAGCTGGTAGAAAGGGTCATTCCACTTCCCGTCGTTCACATGCCAGAGATCAACTATACCTGGCAGGAGACCAGGGCATTGAAGGAAGTCATAGAGGCGATATCAAGCTCATCCTCGTACAGGAAGACATTTGTAATTTACCTTTTTGGAAGGAAGCAAGCTTCCCTCTGGCAAAAGAAGAGACTACTTAGCGAAGTGTTAAAGATAGCAGAAGATTATGACGTTCCAATTGCAATTGAAAACAAATCAGAATCGAGAGCCGTATTCAGGAAGGTATTTCAGGCCCTTCCAAGCCTCTACATGTGTTTTGATGTAGGTCATGCTCACTTATACTTTCCCGAACCTGAAATTCAGCAATTCATAAGGGAGTTTTCGAACAGGATAATCCATCTTCACGTCCATGATAACTTTGGAGGCGGTTCTGATGAGTGGGATCTGCACCTCCCTTTAGGGATGGGAAGCACTAAGTTCGAACCTTTGATTAAAGAAGCGCTTAAGTGCCCAAAGCTGAGAACAGTGACCATGGAGGAAATTTGTTTTGACGATGAATACATGTCCCTCAGTCTGAAAAAGTTGAGGAATATGATTAGCCAGGATGATTCCAGCTTAAAAACAAGAATGTTACAGGTTAAATAGGAGCTCTCCGCTAGTATAGGGCATACAAAGCTATCATTCCTCTTTTAGCGTAAGTATCGAGCCAACTATTATCAAAAGCCCTCCCAAAACCACCCCAATACCGGGAGGCTCGTCTAATAAGATCCAAGCCAGCAAAGTGGCTCCTATGGGCTCACCAAGAATAGCTATTGAGACTCCGTGTGCTTTTAGGTGTTTCAACGCGTAGTTGTAAGAGGTGTGTGCCAAACAAGAAGGTCCAATCGCCAAAGCAAAGAAAATTAGAACCTCCCTTGTGTTATAGCCAAAAATTTGGATGTTTGAACCCACTGTGATGACTAAGAGGATGAGAAAAGCAACACCATAGACAGACGCCGCATAAGGAATTGTATCAAGTACCTTTCTTAGATACCTCCCTGATATCAGGTAAATTGAGAAGGCTATTGATCCAATCAATGCTAAGACAGCTCCAAAGAGAGATCCTCCTCGTTGAGGCTTGCCAACAACGATCAAAGCCCCAACTACTCCCAAGAAAATGCCCAACCATTCCCTTTTTGAAGGAGGTTCCCTTAGAATTAGCTTTGACATGATACCAGCCGATATTGGGGCAGAATCTACTAATACAATACTAGTTGCCACTGGAATTAGTTTAAGAGAGCCTATCCAGGACCAAAAGTGAAGGGCAAGAGACAGTCCAGACACTATGAGCGCAGCAATTTGGCTTTTGTTAAGCTCTAGTAGCTGGTTTGCAGACGGTATTGCAAGAAAACCCATTATAATCGAGGCTATTCCGAGCCTATAAAATGCGATTATCAAAGATGGGGCAGAGCTCAATCTGGTTAGTATGCTACTGGTCGAGGAGACAACTACCGCAACTATAAGGAGGGCTAGCTTATGTTTTGTTTGTATTCTTACTTCTTTGTGTTTAGACATGCCTAGGTCTTGCATTGAAGGTTTCTAAATAACTGTTAAGATGCAAGAAGAGATCAACCAGCTTAAACTTTGTCTTTGTCTGAAAACTGAGCTGGAACCCAGTCTTAATGTATCCTTCCCTTCGGTCTTACATGTGCCTCCTGTCAACATTTTATTTGAACAGAGCATCAAAACCACTCATAATTGGGAGGAAGTTATCTTGGACTTATTTGATGCCATAAATGAAAGGAGAAGTGTTAGATGGTTCAAACAGGATCCTTTGGATAAGTCTATAATTAGGAAGATCCTAGAAGCCGCGATAAGAGCACCAACAGCCATGGCGATGGAACAGTGGTTTTTCATAGTTGTTAAGGACGAGGGAATGTGCAAGAAGATTTGGGAGCTCTTAAAAAAGTCTCATATATACTACTATACGAAAGCCAGAGAAGGAAGCGACTCTATAGACCTAAGGGTATTGAAAAAGCTACAAGAAAGACTGGATCAGGGGATGTATCGTGCTCCAATATACGTTGCTGCTTTCCTTAAATTAAGCAATAAGGGGCTGAAGAAGGATTATTCTGATATAGAGGAGCTGTGGGGTGTTGAAAGTGTTTCTGCAGCTCTAGAGAATATTTCATTGGCAGCTACAGCTCTGGGTTTAGGAACTTGTTGGATAGGT
>QMVZ01000211.1 GCA_003661365.1 Thermoproteota archaeon
AAGGTCTGCAGCGTCTTCAGAGCCATAGCGCCACTACTCCAGAGCTTCGGCGACGCTAAGCCTTTCGAACCTGAGAAACTCGCAACGATCTGCAGAGAATACGTCAACGGCGAAGTCCTCACCATACTCAAAACCCAGGAGGCCTAAACGTGAACCTCCAAACCCTCCTCTTCGGCCCAGAAGAAGTCTTCTTCCTGGACCCAGCGGGTACCGAACCCATCGGCGAAGCCAACAGCAGCACCATCGAGTATAATCTCTCAGCGATGCCCGATCTGGCGGAGGCCTGGATAGACCTCATAAGCCACGAGTGGCTCCACTGGACCGCAAAGAAACGCTGCGGAGTCGAAATCGACGATTACGTAGTCATCACAATTCTTGAGATGGCTGGTTTATCTTGGGACGGAGGAGGCTGCCCATGAAAACGATCAGTCCCTTCTGGCGTAGAGTCCGGGAGCTCATGCGGGAGATCGCTATCAGAGAGTACATGTGGAGCAACCGACAACTCGGCGTCTGGAATCTCCCAACCGACGAAGAACTTAAGGAAGGAGGCTACCTCGAACGGGCCAAGTCCGAAGCTATACGCATAGCCCAGATGGAAGGCTTAAGCACCCTTAAAAAGTTAGGCTTACGGAAAGACCGTTCTCAAACCCATTTAAGGTGACACCTTTGAAGAAGCCCCCTTTAAAGCGTCGAAGAGACGACGACCTCCCCACAATCCTGAGAACCCGAACACGCCAGAAGACCCTCCTCAACTTCTTCCCCTGGCTTAAACCCGAAACCAAGGAGGAAACATAGATGCTCTTCCGTAAAGAACACATCGACAAAATCCTACGCGGCGAGAAGACCCAGACACGCCGACGAAGCCGCTACCAATACAAAGTCGGCCGAACCTACCGAATCCAACGAAGCTGGTACAATTACACGGACATCAAGATTCTCATAACCCGCCGGTATAAGCAGAGGCTCGGCGACATCACCCAGAAGGAAGTTCGCAAAGAAGGCTACAGCAGCCTCGAAGAGTTCAAGCAGGCGTGGATCACCATAAACGGTTACTGGGACCCAGACGAGATCGTAACAGTCTACGAGTTCAAACTCGTCGATCCTAACCCTTCAATCTTCATTCGGGGCCATTAGTTCTCTCATAGAAAAGAAAATCTCACTACTCAGAACCGCATTTGTTATTAGAACCAAAGATTCTTATCTAGTAGAGAACCATGAGCTTTACATTTACAGTTTCCAAGGAAGATTTCAAAGACTATTTTAGATGCCCTAGAAAGTTATCCCTTAAAGTCATGGGTTTCAAAGTGAGGGAGTTCAAGAGAAAAGAGGGATTTGTTTCTCCAACTTATGCAATAGGATTGTCTGGAGAAAAATTAACAGAACAGATCCTTGAGATAATTGCTAGTGTTCAAGCAGAAAAATCCGGGGAAATGGTAGAAGTTCTTACGGAGAGAGGAAGCGATGAGAGTAAGATTATTCGTAAGTTATCAAAACTAATTACTCTAGACGAGAAGGCTGGATTGAGAGAGGTCGGAAAAGAGCTTGTAAGTTTGACTGTTAAGAAAGCGTTTGAGACTGATGCTGGAATACAAGAAGAATATGGGAAGAGAATAATTCAAGAAACATCCCGTAAATTCATGAATTTAATGGGGGATCTTTATAATAAATTTTCAAAGATTAAATCGGTCTACAAGCCAGTTCTTAAGAACAGAGATATATGCTCTTTAGGGTACCCTGACTTTCAAGTGGATACTGAGCAGGGACAAGTGCTTATTGAGGTGAAAAACTGGGCTAATCTAAATTCTGCAATATCGGAAGGAAAACATGACTTGCTATACTATAATTCATTACTTAAAGATAAGATGCTTGGAGCTTCAACACATATTTCCGAAAAACTTCCTACACCAATTAACTCAATTCTGGTAATACCAAGACATGGCATTATTCAAAAAATCAGTGATCCAATCCCCAAATATCGAGAAATAGCTGTAGAGATTTGGAAAATAAAAAGGGCAGCAATAGTTGAGAAAAAACTCCCATACGTAAAAACCGAACCATCAATATGCAAAAGATGTGGTTTCAAGAAATATTGTCATGAAGAAGGCGAGACCCTAGAACAAGCAAAACCGCTTCCACTAATAAGTGCCATAGCCCGAAAAGAAGCGGAGGAGGATCTTGAAAAATCAAGAAAGGAAATGTTAAGACTTCCAAACGGATTTTCGGTTGCCTACTTCACATTGAAGAAAGAAGCAGCAAAAGGAAACCTGAAAGCCTTGGAGAAAATGAACGCCCTTAGAGAATTCATAACGCAAAGACATAGAACCATCATTAAGAAAGAAATTGAGACGCTATTCAAGGCCATGCCAAACGAATTTGAAGAATGGGGAGGAAAGGCTCTTCTCAACAACTATTACATGAAAATCTCACGAGCAATAAACATGCTATTCCCACAGATAGAAGATAAAATAGAAGAAATAATCCGAGTGTCTCGTAGAAAATGGAATGTCTAACCCTTTTTCCTCTGTTCTAATCTTCTATATCTTTTTGAAATCTTGATATTTGCATTTGAGAAGAACAAATTAGTTATTAGGCTGTGATTTTCTCATTAAGTTTTCAAAGATTGAGAATATTGTTTTATTAAGAAATCATCCAACGATAAAGGAAAAGCGTGCAAAAATAACGATAAACATTAGTTAGTACCTAAAACTAATATATTAGAATGATCCGAACAATTGTTGGGATGATATAGTATGGTTCGTGTAGGAGAGCTTTCAGTATCGGCTACACGTAGAATCTGTAAGAAGGCTGGCGCTGAGAGGGTTAGCAAATCCGCCGCCACGGAGCTAGCAAGAATCTTAGAGGAGATCGGGGTTGAGATCGCGAAAGAAGGTTTTGGTTTTGCAAAGCACGCTGGCAGAAAGACTTTGAAGGGTGTAGATGTAAGGATCGCGGTCAAGAAAGTGTTTGGGTAGAAGAGGTTCATTTAGTAACAGGTTGGAAATC
>QMVZ01000212.1 GCA_003661365.1 Thermoproteota archaeon
CCCTTCAACTTCTCAACCAGTTTGCTATCTGAAGTAATGAAGTCAGCACCTTCTTTTTCTGCGGCAGCAAGAAATAGCGCATCATACACTGTAATCTTCATCCTAATTGCTATTTCGAAAGCTTTCTCGCATATTTCGCATGAGCTGATTACATCACATGCCCTTACTATGAACTCAATTCCTTTTCTGAGGTTAACCTCTATCGTTTCCTTGGACTCTTTAAAGAATTGAACTCTCTTCCATGCTACATTAGTTAACTCTGGAATCGCTAGATCTACAGTTATCAAATCTTCGTACGTCTCAACTATTTTCTCTACTCGCTCTGATATCTCCTCCTTGAAGAATAGCGCTGATATGATACCAGTATCAAGTAAGGCTTTATCTCGCATCTCTGTCCGCCCTTATCAGTTCTGCTGAGCTTATTCTCTTGGTTCTCTTCCTTAGTTCTCTTGCTTCCTTCAACATTTTCTTTCTAATCTCTTTCCTCAAACGCTGTTCTATGGTCTTCCTTATTTCTTCTTGCCAATTTACGTCAACGCTATCCATGAGTTTCCTTAGTTCTACTGGAATCCTTATGCTGTAAACAGTCGTCTTAGACTTCACAAGTATGTAAACAAATGAAGTGCATATAAATTTGTAGTCAACTATCTCAGCGTTTGGTGGATTATAGGATCATATCACATATCAACTCGACAAAAAGAAAAGATCGTATACTTACTGGATGTCATGCATAGGAAGGTTACTTATAAAAGACCCTGACACCTCAATCATCTTCGTCTAGCAGAACATCCATCGTCTCTATCATGGACTCTAAAAGCTCCCTTAAGCGCATTAGTTCCTTACGCTCCTCTTCTCCGATTATTAAGAAGTCCATCAATCATTGAAATGTCGACTTCTTTTATAATTCTATGACTCGGCATAGGAAGAAGAATAAAATAAAAAGCTACTGGTGAACAAAATCTATAGAGAGATTGAACAGCAATGTGGCCAGTCTATCAAAGAAAACCTCACTATTAGGATATTACAATAAAATAGCCATTCTCAGTAACATGTGTCCTTTTTACCCTCCAACCAATTATAAATATCGATTATTCTTAGTTTACTCTCTCCAAATTCCTCTGATATCCTCTTCAAATAATCCTTACGCTTTGACCAATCATTAAGTATCCTTTGCATAAAATGGAAGTACGCTCTTTCATCCGTTCCTTTTATTCCATGCGAGTCCCTGATTTTTGAGTCCCAAAGTGGGAAGAAGTTTGGTGCAATCATATGAAGAGTCTTTGCTGCAGAAGTAGGTCCAATAATTTCTTTAATAGCTGAATAACAACTTTCTATATCTTTTTTCAATTCATTTAATTCCTTATCGCTACTCTCTAACAGATCTTTTTTCCTAAAATTCTTGAGTAAATTAGCAATTTCTCTTATTTTCATTGCTAACCTCTTTTGCCAACATTTTCTCTTCTTCTGACTAAGAACCCTACGCATCTCGCCCCACATTATCAAGAACTGCTCTATTACTCTCCTAACATCGTCTTCGGTTATCTTGTGTAGTTCAACTTTCTTTAGCTCATCTATGCATCTTAAGTAAAATTCCTCACTCAACTCTGCTCTTTTCAGGTAGGTCCTAACTATTTTCTCAAACTCTTTAGGAATAAATTTTTGAGACATAATTTTGTCCCCAATTAAGTCATTTTTTTATTTACCTTAATGCAACCATTTCCACTCAAATCGGTTTTAGTCTTCTGAAGATTAGTTAGATCTCCAATTCGATTATCATCCTTCACTAAGAATAATCCATAGATCAGAAAATAGGAAGTTAAATAGGAGAGTAGTTCTGATAACAAGAAGAGGGTGAAAATGGCAAGAAAAAGAACCGCAGTTAAACTCATGAACGAACTTGGGCTAAGCGGTAGGGCAGCATCCTTATTTGTGGAGACTGCAAGGAAGTTCAAGTCGCACATCATCGTCCAGAAGGATGGGGAAAAAGCAGACGCCAAGAACCTTCATAAGGTCCTGTCTCTACATGCAGAATGCGGTCACACCATCGTCATTACTGCTGAAGGGCCAGACGCCGAGGAAGCGGTTAGTGAGCTAGTCTCTCTAGTTAAAAATAGGTTTGGAGAGATGAAAAAATTTAGAATGTGATTTGTAAATAGGAGAATAGGAAGCACCTTCTAGGTAAGGGCAAGGAGGAGTGGGGGAAGGAAAACACCTAAGCAGAAAATCAGGAAAGACTCATTCTGTTCTTTTTCCATAAGAATGAAGCAAGTAAGAGGTTATCTTCATAGCAAGTAAAGACCGTCCAGAGTTCGTGAGCTAAATGGTTAACTTTCTAACGAAGAGTTATCGGCAGATCTTAGCGATTTCGTCAGAATCATCTGACCAGTTTCTTTGTCTATTTCTCCAGTTAATCTAAACCCAAGCGAGCACCAAAATGGTATGGCCTCTGTTGCCAGCAACCAAATGTCCTTGACACCTTTAGACCGTAGCAAATCTTCAATAAGGCTGAAGAATTTACGACCTAGTCCCATTCTTCGTTTTGATGGTACGATATAGAATTCTAAGATGAAACCCCAGCCAGGTCGCTCGCTCTTATCTATCTTCACATGGGCAAGACCCACATACTCGTTTTGATACTTCAGAAGAAACAACCAGCGGTCAGGCTCTCCTAACCTCGATAGAATGCTCTGCATAAATCTTTCACGTTCTTCAAAATCCAAGTCTTTAAAGTAGTCCTTTCCAAGTCTTATGAACATTAAGATCTTTTCTGCATCATCTTTGGTGACAGGTACTAATTCCAGTTCCATACTCATGGGACCATTCAACTCCCCCTTAAAATGTAACACATGTCGCTAAACGCTTTTCACTGATTTCAAATGCCTTATTGTTTAGGGTAAGGAGCTTCCAACTCCTCAAGAAATTCGCTGATCCTTAAGATTTTGACCCCTATTTTCTCTTCGATCTCTCTTCTTTTGGAGATCAAGGATCTTTCGTC
>QMVZ01000213.1 GCA_003661365.1 Thermoproteota archaeon
CCTTTCTCTACGATAATTGTTCGCTGAGTTGGGTGTCCTTCATCGTCAAATGGTCTTGTTAACCAACCTCCCTTAACGGTTCCGTCATCGACTATCGTGATGTTTTCAGAAGCAATTTGTGTTTCAAGTTTGTTTGAAAGAGGCGACCTCCCTTTCTGAACCCAATCAGCATTTATCGGGCCGCTCAAGATAACCCCGAGAATATTTGCGAAGATTTGGTTTCTGATAACGGTTGACATCTTTCCGCTCGGAATGGGCTTGGCTTCTAAGAAGTTCACAACTTTTTCGGCAGTCTTGATAGCCAGATTTCTGAAGTTTATTTCCCTCCAAAACCTTGTCTGCTGATATTCTGTTCCAGTTCCTTTCTTTCCTGAATCTTCTGCTTTAGCTCTCATCCAAACAGTTACGTTTGTTTCTTTTCTCTCACATCCTTCTCCATAACTGTTCATTACTGAGATCTTCGAAGTAGAGATTCCTAGGATTCCTCGTGTCGGAGTAACCCTCTTATCATATTCCTTCATGCCCACTACGGCCGAAGTTAAGGCATCAATTATCTCCTCATAACTCAAGTCCTTGATCGTTTCATCATAGTATCCCTCAACAGGGGTACTACCAAACCTCTTATTCAGATGCCTCCAATCGGGATCTTCTTGAGCAACCTTTGCTATCTTTACAGCCCTATCAGCAGCTTCGAGAATTTCATCCTCGTTTAAAATTGAGGTAGAGTACATAGCAATCTTCTTTCCCAAGGCGACCCTCAGTGACATTCCTATAGACTCAGTTACCCTGAAACTCTCAATTTCCTCGGCAAATTCCACTTGAATGGTTCTGCTCTTTTGAACATAAACTTCAGCTTCTGTCGCACCTTTACTCAAAGCCTTTTCAACTGCAAACTCTGCCAAACTCATTTTTCTTACCTCCCTCCGACTGTCATCTTTCGAACTCTGACGTGTGGTCCTCCGAAACCGACTGGAACAGATTGCCCCATCTTACCACAGCCGCCAAACACGCTCGTTCGCATCATCAGGTCTCTTCCCACGGCATCGATGGTTTTTAGGGTATCAAGTATCATGCCACTAATGACTACGCCCCTTACAGTCTCTGCCAGCTCACCTTTTCTTATGATTTTTGATGGGCCTACGCCAAAGGTAAAGGTTCCCATGCCAACCTCGACTTGACCCCCAGTACCTCCCATTCCTCTAACGTATATCCCAAAATCTATGTCTTCAATGAGTTCCTCAAACGTATAGTCTCTTGGTTGCATGTAGTAGTTAGTTTGTCTTACTATTGGTTGGTTCTCAAAATCCTGAGCTCTCCCGTTGCCAGTTGGTTCTGCGTTGAAATAAAGAGCAGATTCTCTGTCATGAATGTAGCCCTTAAGAACTCCATTTTCAACTATCACCGTCCTCCCTTTCTGGACTCCTTCATCGTCAAAGGGGTAAAAGTATCCTCCCTCCACTATTCCCTCATCAATTATGGTCACCAACTCGCTTGCAACCTGCATTCCAAGCTTGCCATGGAGTACTGATTCGCCAGACGAGACCAGATCTCCTTCAGATGCATGACCAAAGGCCTCATGTAACAAAAGCCCGACTACATTGGGATCAACTACTACAGTATATGTTCCAGGCGGAGGAGTTTTAGAGCCAGCGGCATCAATTGCAAGTTCAGAAAGATCAGAAGCAAAAGAACTCCAGTTCTTAGATCTTATGAATTCGAAGCCTGCACACCTGGATTCGCTGTAGGGAACCCTCTCCATTACTCCGTTAACTTTAGCGACGCTTTCGTGTCCGAGTCCAATAAGGCTTGTCTCAACACTAACCTCAGATCCCTCAGAAGAAATAAAGTGCCTGAAATTCTTCGAGAGCCCAAGCCTTGTAATGGCGCTTTTTATCTCATCGCTAATCCATGCAGCTTTGTTTGCATCCATAGTTATCGAAACCTTCTCTTCTGGGGAGACATCGAAAGGGTCTGTTTTGATCGAAAGTCTAATCTCCGACTTAATGACCTCGGTCTCAGCAAAACCCTTTTTCTCACTTTTCATTGACCGCGCTATCTTAATAGCGCTTTTCAAAGCTTCTTCAAGGCCAGTTTCTTTAAGATCGCTGGTTGAGGCATATCCCAAAGCCTTATTTACTATAACTCTGATTCCTAATCCGCTGAGTCTTCTAGAAGAATAGCTTTTCAGAGTCTTGTTTTCGACCGTTATCAACTCGTGATCGTAGCACTGATAATGTATATCTGCGTAAGATGCTCCCATTTTAAGGGCTTTATCAATGAGATTCTCTAATCCAGAGACAATTCCCTGTGACATCAAGCTTATCAAACTGCAAACATAATAAATCTTAGTTAGTTGAAAAACGAGCTGAAGAACTGGATACCCCACAGTTCTAAAGGCTAAAATTGTGGGAAGGGTGAGATTTTGGATGTCTTTTTTTTCTAAAGAAGCGGAAGAGGCCATCAACTCTTATCTGGAGAAGCTGGAAAGGAAAATAGACGAGCTGGGATTCGAGATCGATGAGGAGCGTAGGAAGGACTTCATACTAGCGGTGAATCACTCCTTGAGACTCTTCTCCATTAGACATGCGAGAAAGAGGGGGAGCAAAGTTGTCAAGGAAAAGGATGCAAGGGCGTCATTTAGATTTCTGAGCCCTGAAAGGGTAATTAAGCACGGACTCATAAGTCCAGAGACCTTTTTACATTTGGAAAAATTGAGGAGAAAACACCTTAAGGTTATAAGAGAGAAGCTGGCTTCCACAGATAAGCCTAAGATATTGGACGCAGGGTGTCAGTATGGCAGACAGCTCATGGAGTTTCTGCGCCGAGGATGGAGGGCCGATTTCTTTGGAGTTGACATCGACATCGAGGCGATAACGTATGGAAGGAGCGTGGAGCCTTCGATAAGCTTTATTGGTGCAGATATTCAGGGAAAACTGCCATTCAGAGACAATGTCTTTGACGCTATTGTCTGCATGGGGGTCCTTCACTTCATGGA
>QMVZ01000214.1 GCA_003661365.1 Thermoproteota archaeon
CAGAGCACAGCTAAGAGCAGAGGTCAGAAGGATACTGAAAGAACTTGCTATAACCACGATATACGTCACTCACGATCAGGAAGAAGCCCTGGAAATAGCTGACAGAGTTGCTGTGATGCATGACGGAGTCATTGAGCAGATAGATACTCCAAGAAACCTCTATCAAAATCCGAAGAGGTTCGTGGTTGCTGACTTTTTGGGAGTTGAAAACCTGTTCAAGATAGAGCCCCACGACCTGATTGAAGAGGATGAAGAAAATAAGATCTACAAGTTTGGCAAGAGAAAACTCAGGATTCCAAGGCACATGATTCCAAAAGACCCGGAAAGAGTCTTCTACTTGGGTATAAGGCCAGAAAA
This sequence comes from Thermoproteota archaeon, assembly GCA_003661365.1. GTDB lineage: Archaea > Korarchaeota > Korarchaeia > Korarchaeales > Korarchaeaceae > QMVU01. The sequence continues at coordinate 358 of QMVZ01000214.1, forward strand.
GATTAAAATAGGCGCTCCCCCAGCTCCTGACATTGAGAAACTGACGGGGGTGGTTTCACTTAAGAGCTTCAGGGGGGAACAAATTAGATATGTTGTTGAAACGGACTTAGGAGCCCTAGTAGTCCATGTGCAGAGCACATCCGATCAAGACTATAAGATCGGGGAGAAGGTGAGCCTCTACTTTAATTTGGAGGATATGTTAGTGCTCCTTTGATTTTAGAGCTTTTCTTTAGGGTGCCCTTCTACAGGATTTTCCTTAAGCTTAAGGAAAACGAACTGATACAGGACGCGGTGCTACGAAACCTTGAGGTAATGTCGGCACAACCATTTCTGGAAGGAGTGGGAAATATTTAATCAGCGCGTTCTCTTGAACGCATTCGAGCTGGCTGAAAATTAGGGAATGACTTGTACTATTGCGTTTATTTAGCGCTAGCAAATCAAGATAGAATTCACCTAGTTTAGAAAATAGTGCTCGGTTACAACAGTTCCTCTGGCGACTATTTTAGACAAAGTCATTCTTGGTTCAAGATCTTAAACTTCTGAAGGTTTTAGATTTACCTGATTATGTGGGTTTGGGATGAAGGTTCTTGTCATAGGAGGAACGAGGTTCTTCGGAAAACTCATCGTAGAAAACCTCCTTAGCGAGGGCTTTGATATCTCGATTTTCACGAGGGGAAACATAAAACCGCGGTTCTCGAGGCCTGTGAAACATATTAGGGGTGACATGCGGGATTATCCCTCGTTCATAAGCAAGGTAGGAAAATATGATTTCGATGTGGTGATAGACAACATCGCATACAACGGCAGAGATGTCGAGAGCGTAATCCAAGCATTTAAGGGAAAAATCTCGAGGTACGTGTTGACGAGTTCTACGACGATTTACAGGGTGATGAGATACACGAATCCAGTCAGAGAGGAGGATGCAAGAATTGGCTCGCCTCTAGAGGTGGAGAGGGAAACAGAGGGAGCTTCATCGATGCAGTCTGGGGAAGAGGGAAGCAGAAAAGTACTTTTCAGGATTGCTGATGAGGGTGAGTTTCCGTTCACCATAATCAGACCTCCGGTAGTGCAGGGGGAAGGGGATCCTTCGCTGAGGGAGTACTTCTGGATTCAGAGAGCGATGGATGGAGGGCCCGTTCTCATCCCTGATAGAGGTCTGTACATGTTTAGGCATGTTTACGCTTCTGATCTGGCTAGAGCATATGTTCTTGCCTTGGATAATGAAAAAGCGGTGAACAAAGCTTATAACGTAGCCCAAAGGGAAATCCTAACCCTAAAGGAGTATGTACAATCGATTTGTGAGGTTCTTGGGGTTGAATTCAGGCCTGTTTACGTTCCTAGCGAGTTAGCCGAGAGATGTTTAGGTTATAAGCCTCCTTACTTCAGGCGCCAGGTTTTGATACCGAATATAAGCAGCGCTGAAGCAGAACTGGGATTTAGAAGCACGTTTTTTGTGAAATGGCTTGAAAAGATGGTGAGATGGTATATTGAAGAATATGGGGGTCCAGATTCTCCTGGATATGACAAAAGAGCGTTAGAGATAAAGTTCTCTGAGATTTGGAAGAAGAAGAAATTAGAACTCCGAACTCTGTGTTCTTAGAAAAATTGAGTTATTAGAACGGAGAGTACTCCTTTTCGATATCATGAGGGATCAATCGGGAAAAGGGAGATGCCTCATCTCTTCACAAGTGCTGGAAGCGATCCATGAATCTCGAGATAAAGTCTCTTAAGCTCTTCCTCAAATCTTTTTGGTTGTTCTGTTTCAAACCATCCGAAATCCAGCCTCCATTCGGCCAAAAGAAGGGCCAATATCGGGAAGAAAACGGTGTGACGACAACCGCACAGATCCACGTATCTCCCTCTCAGGCCCGTTTTTGTACTAGGGGCAGCCCTATATAGATCACAGGACAGTTTCCAATGTTTTTAAGCCTACCAGTTCGATCTGAGACGTGTTCCATCAAAGAGAACCAGTTTGTTTCACTTAGAAAGGCTTCTACCCCTGAGATGGTTTCTTCTATGGCCTTGCCTCTCTTTCTGACACGAATAACATATACTCCCTTGTTCTTGGGAATTTGTTGGATTAAGAGAGGCAAGATCTGCCCATTGAAACTTAGTAAAGATCTGATCACATTTACAAATCATAACACTCTAGATTTCTTCCCCTCAGATCTTTTTAGGGTTTTATTGTATGAACGAGGCGAGATTATTCAGCATCATAAGCTATTTAACCTCCAATATCAGTTTTCCTTCAACTTCCTTTATCAGTTGAAAGTATCTGTTCTTTGTCCATAGTCTTAACCCTCTGTTAGCTATGATTGCTGCCATTAAGATGTCAATAGCTTGTGTTGGCTTTCCAGCCTTCAATAGGTTTTTGGCTATAACTATCGCAAGCTTGTAATCATCTGGATGTTACATTCAATCTGCGTAAGAGTGATTTAGATTTGTTATTGAATAGAAGTAAGGATATCAAACTATGGAGAATAAAGTCGGAGAATTGAAGAACGAGGAAGACTTCATTATAGCATATGATGTTCTGAGACGAAGACTTAGTGAAGAGGGTTTGAGCTAAGCTAGCACTCCATTAGCCCACAAAACGTGAAGCATCTTCCATTGATTTGAGC
>QMVZ01000215.1 GCA_003661365.1 Thermoproteota archaeon
TAGAACTCTGTTGAAAGAGCAGAACATAGGGGGACATACCTCTCTTACATCTCCTAAGATAGGCCTTACTTTGTCTTCTACCTTGTTCATCTTAACGTTCTCTAAGAAGTATTTGTAAGCTATTTCGTTTATTTCCACACCTACAACCTCTTTAACTTTAGGTTGAAACCTAGCAATTGCTATAGCAAAAGGCCCAACACCTGCGAACATAACAAGCACTCTCTCGGCAGGACTCACTTGTTTAGCGATAAGTTCTCTCTCTGTACCTTCTCTGGGGGAGAAATACACCTTCATCGGGTCCAGTTTTAGTCTATACCCATGTTCCTTATGTATGACCTCAGTATTCTTGTCTCCAATTAACAAAACAAGAGGTCTAAGTCTGTAGGTTCCACTGCGTGGCCCAACTCTCAGAAGAACAGATTTTACATGTTTATATCTTCTCATAATCTCTTCTGCAGCTTTTTTTGGGTCCTCATCGTCTTCTACATGGAGAATCGCTACAGCACCAGATTCTCTGGATCCAATAAGATCAAACCTCATTCAAGCCGCCTCTTAGCATTTGGATGAATTTTGAAAGAGGAATAGCCGAATTATCGTCTAAAATCACATGGGTCACCTTCGATTTGCTGTTTATGATTAGGTCATTTACTGATATTCTAAGATCCCGATTAACTTCTCCAAAAGCGATGGATTTTTGAGGTTCATCCAACCTCAAGCAAAAACTTACTGATTTCAATTCTCTCACACAGACTTCGTCAGGTAAAAGGCTGTCTCCCCTCATCTTCAATCTAAAAACCTTGGAAGGAGCTTGAGGATTTTTTATCCACATTGAACCATTTTCACTTACAAAGATCATAGTTCTAAGACTTGGTTCAATGGTCCCAAGATGGTCCTTTAACAAAATTTTTCTGTGCTTTGCTAGGTTAACGATCCCTGAAAGCACAAGTGGGATGATCTTAAATCTAAATCGCTTTTCTACAATTGATCCAGGATTGTGCAGGCCTCTAGAGAGATCTACTGAGACAGAACCTATCTCAAAATAAAAATGAGCGTCGCTTCCTCCAACTCCTGGCTTGTTGGCTTCCTCAGCTAGCTTTTTACTCAGTAAATTGTCAAAGGAGAAAGATCTTCCATTCACTACCTCAACGAGATCTACCTTATTCACAATTCTAAGAATGCTCTTGCTGATTCTTCTCCTAAACACGCTGAAGGGGTGAGGCAGTAAGACTAGACCGCCCTGTTCTCTTATCTGATCTATTGCTTCATCTACATCTATTCTTGGTCTAATCCTCTCGGAGATGTTTAATCCAATTACATCTCCTTGCTTTGTCTTTATCTCCTCACCAATGATCACGTCAAAGCCTTCTGGAGCATACCTCTTGGCTTCATATGCACCTATTATGTGGTTATGATCAGTAATTGCTATTCCTGATAGGCCCTTTTTGACCGAAACTCTTACAACAAGCTTCGGGTCTGCCATAGAGTCCTTTGACCATTTCGTGTGAACGTGGAGGTCATAGAGTTTAGGACAATCTAAACTCCTGGCTCTTGAGGACTCCATATACCATAACTTCCCAGTAGAGTCTACTTCAAAGGGTTGAGGGCAAGGATTATAAAAGCTAATTCTCTGAGCTGGAAAGGATCTTTAAAAGAAAAAGCTCAGGAGAATCATTCAAAATCTGAATTAACGGGTGAGATAAGAGATATTGTCCTAATACTTGCGAAAGAGCTTGTTGACGCAATAAAATCAGAGCTCAAAGTCCATTAATTAACCTACCCCTTTCCTCCTTTTTTACACATACGTAAGAAATGCTAACTACATAACAATATTTTTTATTTTTGAACATTTGTAGGTCATGGGATTAATTGAGCCGTCAGGTAAAGATAATTCTGCTATCAATAGGTATTCTTGTCGCGGTAACTGCCATCATAATTCTGTATTTCGGTGAAACAAAATCGCTAGGGGTAGAAGCTGGAGTTTTGATAGAGATGTACGAAGTTCCAAAAAAAGAACCTTTGCAAAACTTACCAGACCCTGCTTTTGGATGTAAATATGAATTAGTTTGGGTGAAGGTTAGTAACCCCACTGGTAAAAAACTTTCTGCAGGGACAGAAGACTTTAGTTTACTAACAGAATCGGGGTCATCATATCCTTTTTCAAATAAGCAGGTTTATTTACCAGATACTTTTCCAACATTAATTGATGTATTGCCTAATACAAATGTAAGCGGAATCTTACTATTTGAAATACCTAAATCTGAAAAACCTGCTTATATTGTCTTTCAAGGAATAAAAATACCTCTCCCTACACCTTTAACCTATTCTCCAGAACCTACATGGACTCCTTCGCCAACTACAGTTCCACCTCCGACAACCCCTCCACCCGAACCAGAACCGATCGAATTTCAAGGAACTGGTCAAAAAGTTACTACTAGGTTCTATCTCCACAAGGGAATAGCAATCTTTCGAATGCATCACTACGGAAGTTCCAATTTCATAATATGGTTGTATAATGCTGATACTGGAGAAAGAGTGGAACTTTTAGTAAATGTTATAGGAACGTTTCATGGAGCTACAATAGTTGGCGTTACTGGAGAGCCTCTACAAGCCTCACCAGGAAACTACATACTAGAAATCACTGCAGATGGGAGTTGGACGATAAAAATAGAGCAACCTCATCCCACATCGGCTTCAAAACCTCCACTAACCTTTACTGGTGAGGGAACTCGTGTTTCACCTCCTTTCATGTTGGAAAGTGGAATCGCGACCTTCTATATGAAACACTATGGAAGTGGAAATTTCATAATATGGCTTTATGACTCGGAAGGGCATCGTGTTGAATTATTGGTTAATGAGATAGGTCCTTTTGAGGGTAGCACAATAGTCGGTGTGACAGGTCAATTATTCGAAGCTTCTCCAGGGATTCACTACTTAGCAATTACTGCAGATGGTAAGTGGAAGATCGTGGTGACA
>QMVZ01000216.1 GCA_003661365.1 Thermoproteota archaeon
ATAGAAAGTAGATTAAAAAGTTTTGGCCTTTTAGGCTCTGTTGCATTTACGAGCGATGGGGGATAAAAAGTTTAGAATTTTCTTTTGTTGCGTCCTCGAGAGATAACACTTTTCTTATTGGGCTATACTGCTTCTTCTCAGCACCGAGGTACTATAGTACAATGAATTAGAACATAACGTCCTAAATTCTGAACATGTTGTTCCAAAAGCACAGTATCAAAAGAGGAAAGGTTGCATTACTTCAAAGCATGTTGAAGTAAATCGATGCACTTTATAAGGCCCATAAACAGGTTTCAGAAGTAAATATGAGCTTAAGAAAATTTGGATTCTGTATAACGGCGAAGCGAGTGAAAGTGTGGAGTACTCTTCCCGCGTTGGCAGTTGCGCTTTTGCTTAGCCTTTCCTCTGTCGCGACTGTTCAGGCAGTACCTATGGATGAATGGGAAATCACCGTTGAGTCCAACATCTCGTTGAGCGCCGATGTCAGGAAGGGAATTGAGGGCGCCGCGGAGTACATAATCAGAGAAATGATTCCAGACTGGGAGGAGTTCGCTTCGATCCAGTGCATCTGCCAAGTCATAGAGCAGGAGGGAGACAGCTATAGGATTAACATGGTTATCAACGCAGAACGCACAGACGGAGTTGAGATCTGTGCAAAGGTCTTGTTCGAATACGACGCCAAGAGCGGAGAATATGTGGTTAAGGAGGAGGGGAATGTACCGGCAACGACCGACGATGAAGAGGTACCGCTACCCATAAATGCTACCTCAACGGAACCGACAGGCGACAACGACGCCGAACCCTCAATCACCCCGCCGTCCAAGACGGGCATAGGCATAAGCCTCTGGAGCAGGTTTGAGCTGAGCAAGGAAACGGAGAAGGACATCAAAGATACGGCAGAACGACTAGTTAAGGAGAGGATAAACGTTGAGGAACTTGGAGGAGTGGCTGCTATAGAATGCTTCGTCCTAAGAAGCGAAGGAGAGTGGTACACCATCTACGCAAGGATATTTGGGAAACCACTGCCGCCAGGGTCACCGGGGGCCTCAGAAGGTAAAGGGGCCTCAGAAGGTAGGGCGATGGCTTGGGAAGCAGCGTTCAATTACAATCCAGCGCAGGGGATCTATGAGGTCATAAGTTTTTCGGAGGTCGACAACTTTCTGGTGCCGGATGATGTAGAGCAGGAGGCGGTAAAGATAGGGGAAGGAGACACCGAGATCAAGGCGTTCGTCACGGAAAACGCTGAGAACAACCTAACCTTACGGGTTATGTGGATAAACAGGCATGAAGGAATAGTGAGGCTTGAGTATGCGGCCGCTCTTCTTCTGAACGAGACCCACGCCCTCTACAAGGGCTTGACCGCCTACATCGATGTGGGAGGTGAAGAGGTCCTCCACGTGGAAAAGCATGAAGGAGTGTGGTACGCGCCAGGCCTAAGGGGAGCACCCGAACCCGAAGAAATAGGAATGGGGACTCCAACACTCACGCCTGGAGCAACTCCAACTACCACCAACACGGCTGCAAGCACTCCAGTTAAATACTACAGCTTAGGAGCGATACTGGTCGCTATAGCTGCTGTAACGCTACTCGCGGTCAGGAAGGCTTTGACACGAATCTCCTAGCGTACGCATAACCTGTAAAAACATTTTTCCTATGATTTATGAAACTGTTTTGAAATGGTTGATGGCGATTCAACTATTGACGCTTGCCTAGTTTTCAGAAAGTGCAGGACTTACGATATTCATGAAAAATCTCTAACTATCACTCGGATGCAACACTCGAAGACGCAACAGAACCGGCCTTTAAAAAGAAGATAGAGGCTCCTTTGGAACCTCTCATTTGGTTACTGGGACTTTTTTTGGTGAAAATCATTCGATAGAACTCAAACGTGTCCAATAAAGTCCGTTCTTAACTTTTAGCGTGCGCTATAGACCATAAATGTATTCTCTCTAAATCAAATTTTGTAGTTTCCCCATCTTCTATTAAACTTAAGGAAGCATTAGAGCCTAAATTATTCTAATGAACAGAAGGAAACAGATTATGTCTTTAGCGCGCGCTATTATCTCTATCCTAGGTCTCTTCTCTAAAATTTCCTCAGCACTCATGGTAGTAAAAAACTTAGATTGTTCCTTCTCTAGTTCCATCTTCAAGGAAACCCAAGTCGATTCAAGCACCAAGGTTCTCCTCTTAGTATAAAGTCTAACATATCCCTTCATTAGGCTCTCAAATTTCGTTATAGGAACTAATACTTCCTTTCCATTGTATGGAGAAATCCCTAGTTCTCTTATCAGATGTGGAGCCATTTCCAGCAATTAAGCCTTCGCGCTAGCCATCCACCTCATGAAGAGGCACATCCTTTTTATGGCTGAGGAGCCTGAAGGATTAGGGATTATGACTTTGTTCCTTTCGATTAGCTCTGGAGCTCTGTTCCTAATCTCTGAGGCCATTCGTTTGATAACTCTGGCAACAGGTTCCTCTTCTCCTTTTGTAAGGCTGTCTTCATACAAGCCTCTAGCTAGCTCTCCCAGAGAAGAGTAATCCGATAACAGCCCCTGTAAGGCCTTGAGAAGGTCTAAAATGCCTTCTATTCTAATAAAGCGGTGAAGAAAGCCTTTCTTACCGTTCCCTCATTCAAAATTGGATAGTATTTCCTTCGCGCCTATAGGATCCTCGACTAAATCTATGAACTTCAAGCGCTCCTCTTCTATTTCTCTTAATAGAGCTTTCAGCATAGGGATGAGCCAACCAATTACGGGCACTTGGAAGTCCACTGTAGCACAGAAAAACGTCCAAAGTTCCATGTCAGCGTTATTCTTTGGGACGTATGTGCGGATGACGCTTAGAACAGAGGTTGTAAGGTAGAAGTCCTTGAATCTATCGAAGACCTGGTCCAAGATTTCTCTAGCTTCTGAGGGATCGCAAGGCATGAAGCAATCGTAAATGTTAGTCTCATTAGAATATTAGG
>QMVZ01000217.1 GCA_003661365.1 Thermoproteota archaeon
CAAATCTCCTCGACCTCTTGAACCTTCTTTTGGGTCTGGAAGCTAAAGATGCTCTGATTCTGATAAGGACTATAGTTAAGACAAGACCGAAGATTAAGATGAAGATGCCCTTGGCTAGGTTTGATATAAGCAAGGTTATCTGTAAGGCTTCTGTGTCCTTATAGTCGTCGAAGAACTTGTTTCTGTCGTCCTTGTATTCTACAGAGACCAATAGAGATGTTAATTTAGAGATAGATGTGTAAAACCAGCTAGTTTTCACGTTTATTATCACTTTAACCGTTTCATTAGGTCCTATCTCACCCAAAGAAATCCTTTGTCTATTCGATTCTCTTTCATAGGAAACCTCTGCTCCTTCTGGTACGGATATTACCTTTATTGAGAGTTCTCTATCAGCTCTGAGCTCAAGAGAGACGTCTTTTCCCAAAGAATTTCCTTTATTCGTTATTTCAATGGATATTGGCTTCTGTTGATGCCATTTTATAGTAAAATCTGAGACATTAAGCTGAACCACAAGGTCAGGTCTCATGACCGTGATGTTAACTCCTTTCTGCAATTCTCTGACATTACCTAGCGGATCTAAATATGTTATTTTGGTAATAGACGTTAGAACATTCCCTCCGGGAGGTGAATTTGCCTTTACCTTGAAGCCATATGTAACGGTTACCCCAGGCTCTATTCTTGCGATCGGAAATCCTTCTCCCACAGCTATCATCGAAGCAACACTTGCGTTTGGGCTGCCTTCTGTCAATACTTGAAATCCATCGCCAAGCTCTTCAGCTATGGCCACAGTTGAAGCTGGAACTTCTCCTGTGTTTTTGAATTTAACGGTAATTACTGCTTCCTCTCCCAAGTAGATCTCGTTTCTATCGACTTCTTTTGAGATTATCTCAAGATTCGCATTTCTCGCTAACTCCAGTTCCAAGAGCCTAGATCTAATAGGTTCCCCAGAATCCTTGAGTATTATGAATGATATCGTAGCTGGAGTTAAGCCTTGAACCTTTTGAGGTGCCTTTATCGTGGCTTCATATACAGCACTTTGTCCTGGCGCTAAAGTCATCTGATTCCCCTTCTCCTCCAAGATATAGCATCCCAAAGGTAAATTGACTTTCACCTCAAGGTTCAGTGTAATCCCACCTGCAAGGTTGCTCAAGCTGAGTCTAACCTTCATAGTGTCATTTTCGACGAACCTAGGAGGCTCATACTCCGTAAGTGGACCTTCATAATCTAGGTCTATACCTAGAGAGGTGATCCAAAACCATTCCATTAGAAGCTGAGAGGCGTGATAGGAATAGCTTAGGTCGTCCCATAAGAAGTGGGGCACTCCCTGTGGATAAAGAGACCAATATCCCTCTCCTGTCTGGCTTTCTTTTAGCTGAGAGACAAAATAGCCTCCTCTTTTTACCACGTCGGTTGTATCAATCAGACCTAAGGCTGAAGAATAGCAAAGGGACCTTATGGAAAATGAAGCCTCTCTGAAGCCCAAGGCCGTATTTAGATACTCGCTTTCGTATCTAGAAGCCTGTTTCAGCAGTTCTACATCGACATTATAGCCCTCTATATGAGCGGCTATTAAGGCCTCTAGAACCCTGGCCGTTACGAAGCTGTCTCCATACACATCCTTCTGGGTGGTCAGAACAGTAGACCAATAGGCTTTGGATTGGTGTTTTTTAGCCGAGGATTGAAGGAATGATATGGCCTTCTTTATGGCACCATCTACTGAAAAGCCCGCTTTCTTGGCTATGAGCAAAGCTTCGAGTGTTTTTGCGGTAAAATATGGGTCAGACATTTTTTCAACATCTACGATCGACTCGGGATATCTGCCCCACCCACCATTAGCGTTTTGAGATCCCAAAAGCGCACTAACAGCTTTTGATAATTCCTGGTGCTCAGGTCCGGAGTTTGGAATTATCCCCATTGCTTGAGCTTTCATTATAACTTTGAGAACATCGGTAGTCACTTCTATGCTCATGGCATTTCCTCTGCTGAAATCCACCCAGCCTCCTGGGGGATTTATGCTCCTAGCTGTATTGAAGAGAAGGTGAGAACATATCGAAGCTATCCTCCCCTTGGCCAGATCTACATCTTTATCAGAAAGGTCTAAGAGGTTCTTGTTCTCTACTGAGAACTCTAGAATTGCTGCTGCGTACAGGTTAATGTAAAGGTGTGGCTCCATTGCTCCTCCAGGAGTTGCGAGGTAGTAGAGAAGACCACCAATCCAGGCTACTTCTCCAGGATTTTTCAAGGAGCTTCCTTGAGGAAGCTCCTGTATTCCCTTCAGAACGAATTTAAAGAGGTGAGCTATCCTTACGAGTTCGTTGACCTCTTCTTGGGCTCTTGATTTAGCAATTTGCGGAAGAAAACTTAGAAGCACAAGGAACGTTAGGAAAATGCCCGCTGTCACTCTTCTATAATCGTTTATAGACCACATTTCAAGTGAGTTTGAAAAAGGAGTATATTAAACCTCATCAACGAAGAGGTTCACATATCATAAACAGATTTCGAAAATTGAAAGAAAAAAGGGTGGGGGGCCCTTAGGGCCCAGCGCCGACTCCTACGCCGATTGGTGTCACGCCTGGCGTTGTTCCAACGAGTACCATGACCACAGGAGCAACTCCGGGTACTATGGCTGGAGCAACCGCGTATGGTGTTACACCTATGACGATTACGAAGCTGGTGTTGCAGAAGTTCGGTGCAGTCTCGTAGATTATCTTAGTTGGATCAGCAAGGGCTACAGAGGCTGCGTACGTACCGAACCTGTCGGTACCAGCCACGACGAGAATCCAGTTCTCGACGCTGCCTACCTCAACGCCCCATGGATCGCTGTCAGAATGGGTCCAGCTTGCGGCAGGTCCAGTCCTTCCGTTCCACCTGGCTGTGAACTGGATTGC
>QMVZ01000218.1 GCA_003661365.1 Thermoproteota archaeon
CCCTAAAGTAAGGTCCTGGTTCCCCTGGTAACTCAAAGAAGGGGTAATCCCTGCCTAAAATCCCTTGAATAAATTCATAAGGTGCAATAGCTTGAACGAAGGCGTTCAAAAGTTTTTCATGTTCTTCCATATCAACAGTATAGTTAGTTTTTACAGATAGGTAAGGTTCTGAAGCATGTTTCCCGTTTATTGCGCCATCTATGCTATTATAAGTAAACCATAATATCAACGGAACTTTGTACTTTTCATAAACAGGTTTCGCCTTTTGTTGGATCAATTCATCGAATTTCTCTTTTATCTCCTGGATACTTGCGTCATCATCTAAACCCAAGGTCTCGGCCGAGATGCCTGGATCGAGAAAATCCAGTTTGCTAAAGTGAGTGATACATTCGGTAAACTGAACGGGTGCGTAGAGATAACCAGAATAAATTTTTCTAGTTTGGTCGACAATTTCATTCAGTTTTTTATCTACAACATGACAATGTCTAGTCCACATATAATTGGAAACGGAGGGAACGTTGATCATCTCTATTTTTTCTTCTTCTGCGACTTTTGCAAGAGCTTCATGGAGGAACTTTAATTCTTCGTAATAAGCCTCCCACCATTCGTCGGTGAAGTTACCGGTCTCGAATTTTTCCTCCATGATATCGCTTATTTCTCCTGAAACACCAACTATGCCTAGAACAAATATTTTTAATCCCTTTTCATGAGCCATCCTTGCTGCCTGTCTTATATCCTCCCAAGGTGCATGCCATCTTGCAAATTTTGGCTTAGGATCTATTTGAACCAGGTCTGTTATTTGGGTAATTCCTACCCATTCTTCATTATGGGCCTTTAGATCTTCCAATACCCCCTCAAAATTAGCCAAGAAATCTGGGCTCCATCTGTCAAAAGTAAATTGACCTATTATCATTTCTGGCCTTTGGGTAATCTCTAAATTCCTGTTGACCTCAGTTTTTGTCTCATATCTTTCCCAATACATCCATTTTTCAATTTTATCTTCTACTACAATGTCTTGGTTGGGGACAATTAACTTTCTGTATTCATCAATTTGTGGATCAATTATTTCACCACCTTCTCCAGGAATTCCGTGAGCATAAATGTACAAGTACTCCTTCCCAGGCTTTTCGTATCTGACGGTTCTGTAGGTTCCATCAGGCATTTTTATCATTGGTCCTATATCGCTTCCTGTACTTGGGGAAGGTTGGAGGTAAACCACTTCCTTAAAATTGTGATCGGGGGGCGGAGTAGCCTTAAACAAAATTTCGATCTGATCCGTCCTGAAGGAACTGATTTCGTCTTTGATCTTTAGGCCTTCTTTTACAATCACCTTTCTAACTTTTGCTTTCCCATTAACGTTTTCTATGCCATTTCCTATCGTTCCTACCGTATAGGCATACTCAAGATAGGTTCCTTTATAAAACTCTAATTTTTTGACCAATTTTCCGTCTTTCTCATCCAAAACAGGGGCTCTGCTGAGATAAAAATCAAAAGAATAACCACCAAAAAACATACCCAACCTATAGTGATTTCCCACAATTCTTACTCCAGAATCAGGCATATCTTTTGGGGACGTTACTTCAAACTCAACCAAAACCTTTTTCGCAGGTTTGAGAAAGATTTTAACCTCCTTTTCTTTGTTTGCTTCGATTAAAACCTCTCTTTGTTCGTACTTGTATTCTCCCAAGATTGTGTGAACGGTTATTCCATGATAGCCTACAGGAAGATCAAATATTGCTTCTCCTCTGGCGTTAGTTCCGACATGTAAACCAGCAACAGATACCGTAGCGTCAAAAACTGGTTCTTTCGTAGAAGAATCCAAAACAATGACCTTAAGAACCCCTTGTGGAGGTGAAAAAGGTTGTTTGCTCCAACCAATGATGGTCTCCTTTACTTCGCCTAAAGCAGGAGCAACAAAGACATATCTAATGTTGGGATCCTCTGTATCTCGATACCAGGGTCTTTCTTTTAATCCTGGCTGTATTTGGAAAACATAGGAGAGCAGCGAGCCCTCAATTAAAGAAGCATTACCGACATAATACCCATTAACCTTTGTTAACTCAACAAACTGCTCATCATAGCCGAGAGCATTAAAAAACCTGATATAGATTTTTTCAGGGGTGTTAGGGGGCGCTTTTACCGTAAACTTCACATTTTGCATTTTAAATTCTTGAACCTCTGGTTCTGGAGTTGGAGAAGAAGTTTGAGAAGGAGTTGGAGAAGAAGCAGGACCTCTTCTCATCACTCCTATGCCAGCAACTATGACCACACCGATTAGAATAACAACGAACGCTGCTTCTAGTCTAGTTAATCCAGAGCTGGACTTCACGTTCCCACAACTTCCTCATCATTATTAACTTATTTTCATTCATAATTTAGTTGTACTTGGATATTGAAAAGTTTACCCTGAAATTTAGTGAAATGTTCTGAAATCTAGTAGAGCTTCGAGACAATTTTTTACTTTCCTGTTCCGATAAAAACAAATCAACCCTGAGAGCGCCTATCTTTAAACAAGAAGCACGCTCAGATCTGATTCAAGGTTCTTCTAAGAGGAGCGCATAAAGCGCCTCGTCATGAAACTCTTGATCCCTTCTATACCGCTTAGCCCTGATCCCTTCCAGCCTAAACCCCACTTTCTCGAGTAAGCGTCTCATCGCAATGTTGCTTCCCAGAGTGTCCGCTTCCAACCTCAAAAACCCCTGTTTTTTGGCAAGAGAAATGCAAGCTTTAAGCAGCTTAGTTCCAATACCCTTCCTCCAAAACTCAGGATGTACTGCTATCCCAATCTCTCCTACGTGATGTAATTCTCCAGCTTCACCCTTGAGTCTACGAATTCCTACGAAACCAACGACTTTTCCCTGAACTTTTGCAACGAGAAGTTCATCC
>QMVZ01000219.1 GCA_003661365.1 Thermoproteota archaeon
AGGAATGAGAGGGACCTATAAATCCAGCTTGTCTGAAGTGTTCCATATCTCAGAGCAGGAACAGCTATGGAGAGTATTGAGAGCGCCAAAACGGTAGGAGTATAGTACATAGAGAATTTCTCCGTGAACCTCTCGTATCTAGACTTACTCTTGCTGTAATGCTCAACTAGCTCGAGTACTCTAGCTAAGACAGTATCTTGCTTTTTCTTTGTAACTTTGATCTCTAAATAGCCATCTAAATTCAAGGTTCCAGCATAGGCCATGTCACCAGGTTTCTTCTCAACAGGAATGGATTCCCCTGTAAGAGGAGCCTCGTTAACCGTGGACCTACCTTCTGTCACAATTCCGTCCAATGGGATCTTATCCCCTGGTCTGCAGACGACTATATCCCCTAGTTCAACTTCCTCCACTGGCAAAATAGCTTCAATATCGCCCTTCTTGACAACCGCCTTCTCAGGCGATGTTTCCATCAGATCCCTAATCGATTTCCTTGCCTTGTAAGTTGCGTACTCCTCTAGAAAGTTTGCTATATAGAATAGAAAGACTACAGCAGCCCCTTCTTCTGCTTCTCCTATCAAGAAAGCTCCCATTCCTGCTATCACAACCAGAAGCTCAACGTCAAACCTTTGCTCGTAAACAAGTTCCTTTCCTGCCTCCAATACCAATCGATATCCAGTGATTATCGTGGCGATTGCATAAAGCAAGTAAGACAGTTTCGCATTCATAAGGATTCTCTGTGAGAAAACTGCCATAGAAAGCAGGAAACCAGATAAAAAGATCTTCTTAGTAAATTCTGCCTTCAATTTGCTATATCTAGTAATGCTCTCCTCTATGCCTTTAGTGCTATGAAGAGCACCAGCTCCACAACTTGGACAAGTATTGTCGTTCTTCGCGTGGCGATGTTCCATCTAGATTCATAGGATAGCACTGCAAAAGCTTATTAATTGAATATCAAAAAGACGCCGATTTTTAATAATCGATGTATAACTCGTGTGGAATGGTAATCATCAGCTTATCAATAGACGGAAAATTGCTAGAAAAACTGGATGATTTAATAGAAAAAGAAGGGTATTCGAGCAGATCCGAGGCTGTTAGAGCTGCAATAAAGGAACTTCTCGCAGAATATCGATTAAAGAGAATTGAAGAGGAAGAAGTTCTTGCTACTGTTACTGCTATAAGTCAATACGATAGGAGAGATGTCGAGAGAAAATTTACAGAAATAAGACACAGGTTTGACGATATCATCGTTGGAGACATGCATCTTCATGTCGGAAAAAGGTATTGTGTAGATATATTCTTGATCGAAGGACCAGGTCTTAAGGTTTCAGGATTTGTTAGAGAAATCAGATCAATAAAAGGAATAGAACACCTGAGATTCTCTATAGTTCCTGTCTAGCTTAAGATATCGATTAGTATGACTGGACGATTGATAGCTTACTGAAACAAATATCCTCCTCTATGGAACATAAAGCCATTATGAGTGCGTATATCTCGAAGTTATTGCTTAGATCTCACTAGCTCTTTTATCTAATCAGCTACAAGTTTCGTTTCAGTTCTTTGCGCCACCTTTTCGCACTCTAGGAGGACCTTATCCCACGTTTTGGAACTAGTTATGTCATAGTTAGGACTCACTCCAGGGACATAACCCTTCTGCCTGATGAGAGAGCATATGGAGCAAATTCCTTGGTATATCTCCAAATCGGAAAGGTTCTTGTTCACTAAGTCAGAGCTGAAGGTTTCAACTGCTTCCTTTATTTCAGGATCTATACTTAGCACATCTAAAGCGGTTCCTCTAATCCCTTTGAGAAAATGACTCACACTTGGTTGAGAGATCTTCAAAAGGTTAGCAATTTCTGCTTGTTTTAAGTGAAACTTCTCGTGTAGCACTCTAACGATTCCTCTTTTTACAGCTGGCAAGATGAACCTAACACTCTCCTCACAAGGTAGTAACAATATTTTTCACCGATGTAATATTACAATTGTCATATTTAAATAATGCCGCTGTAATATCTGCTCGATTAAAATGAATAGACGGGGAAATAAAAAACTCGCTGGTAAAAAAATAGGAATACTAGGGAAAGGAGGAAGTGGAAAAAGCACTATTACGGTCTTATTGGCTAAAGCTCTCAGAAAGCACGGATATGATGTTTGTGTATTAGATGCTGATTCAGCCAATATAGGGCTTCATCAAGCATTAGGGATAGATAAACCCCCTGCATCTCTCATAGATTATTTTGGAGGAACTGTGTTTAGCGGAGGATCAGTAACTTGTCCAGTAGATGATCCCACTCCTTTGCCTGGAGCTGAGATTTCTTTGAATAAGCTTCCTCATAAATATTACACCCAAAGCCAAGAGGGGATATTCTTCCTAGTAGCGGGAAAAATAGGAGATAAGGGACCGGGAGCAGGATGCGATGGTCCTATCTCTAAAATAGCCAGAGATTTAAAAATATACGGGATTGGAAATTATCCTGTAACTTTAATAGATCTCAAAGCAGGTGTGGAAGATCTTGCTAGAGGAGTAATCACTAGTTTAGATTTGGTAATTGTAGTGGTAGACCCCACCAACGCTTCTGTTCAAATAGCAGCGGATATAAAAAATATGGTAGACCAAATAAAAGCTGGAAAATTGCCCGCCACTAAACATTTGAAAAATCCTGAACTTGTTGAGATGGCAAATAAAATATTCCTAGAGGCTAAAAGCACAGATGTTTTAGTAATATTGAACAAGATCGGGAATAAAGAGACAGAAAGCTATGTAAAAAGGGAACTAAAAAAGAAAGGGATAGAGCCTATAGGAACAATCCACGAAGATCACTCAATCTCCTTATCTTGGCTAAAAGGACAACCTCTTGAGAATGTTAAGGTTGAGACGGACGTAGAAA
>QMVZ01000220.1 GCA_003661365.1 Thermoproteota archaeon
CCTTTTCCTATGAAAGAGTAGGGTTCACAGGGAGCTTCTCCGCAAAGTTCTCTGTTAGGATCAAGAGTCCAGAAGTACTCGCCACAAACAGGACATTTCTTTCTAATGAACCCTCTCTCCTTGAAAAACTCTAGAGAGAGGGGCTTTCTTTCAGTTTCCCCCATAGGGGAGCCCCTCTCTTATCCAAAGAGAGCACTGAGCCCAGCTAGGGCTGCCTCCTCTTCTTCCTTCTTCTCCTTTTCTTTCTTCTCTTCCTTAGGCTTCTCCTCTTCAGCCTTTGCTGCAGGTGCTGGTGCAGCAGCTACAGGAGCTGCAACTGCCTGCTTTAGCACTTCCTCGATGTTCACTTCAGAGAGGCTTTCAACCAGTACCTTGGCTCTTGCTGGATCTGGCGTGGCTCCAGCTGCCTCTAACACCTTCTTGATTGTCTCCTCTTCCACAGGCTTATTGAGCTCGTGAAGCAAGAGGGCAGCGTATATGTATTCTAGCCCCATAATACCACCGTCTCTACTTCAAATTCCTCCGACTATTAAATCTTTATCGGTCACCTTCGTCCTAACCTTCTCATCGTAGGTCTTTTCTTTCCTATTTTTATGCCTACCGTTACCGCGATTACAAGGACTCCAACGATAACCACCGTTGCTATTAAGACTACAGTGAGCATTATCCTAATTGCAATTGGCTTCATGGCTCTGAACTCAACTACGGGTATAGAGAAGCTGTACTTTGTCCCACCATCAGGTGAATAGTAAGTTGCCTCAACCACAGTTATGTTGTACTTTCCAGTGGTTAGGGGTCTGAGTTCTAAGAAGAGTTCCTTTTCCTCATTGGGAGGAAGCTCTGACACGGTAAACTTGACAGTGTTAGATGTCTCCTCTATATCGCAACCCTCTCCCACGTTAACGATCATAAGGGTATCGGGTAGCTGTACAACTATCTCAATGTTTCTAGCGATTCCACTACCCTTGTTTCTAACGGATACTCTATAAGACACGTAGGATCCAACTATTTCGTATGATTCTGGTCTCTCCTTTATTTCATATTCTATTTCTGGCTTGACTATGCTAACAACCCCTCCTGGGTTGCTTTGAACGTGTCTTGGAGATCCTGTCTCATCTATGTACTCAACAGTGGCCCTGTCTATGGGTGCCCTTCCTTCAATCTTTGCTTTTAGAACGTACGAGAGGGTGACTGCTTCCTCAGGTCTGAGTATCCCTCTTGTGTAGCTTGTCTCTCCACTAACGAGTTCGAAGAATTGCTCAGGAAACATGTCGGTTATCTTAATGTTTCTGGCAGGTTCTTCTCCCTCGTTCTTTACTGTTACGGTCACGCTTAGTGTACCGTTTACTGGCACGACCAAGGGTTGAACCTCTTTGGTGACAACTATCTGCGTTCTTCCTGGTTCGATTACGGTGAAACCTTCCTGCACAGTCGTGTTAAAGTGTCTTCCTGCAAGATCATCCCACTCAACTGTTATTGTCACTTTATACGCTGCGCTTCCTGTTATTGGGTACTCTGGAGTCTTAACTACGAAAACAACATCTTGAGTGTACCCATTTGGTGGTAAGGGATATTCAACCGCTGTTCCATTTGGGAACTGCTGTATCAAGGTTATTGGCTCCGTAAGTGCTCCAGTTAGGATCCTTCCTAACTGGCTTGGAGCTAGAAATTGAATTTCTGTTGGAGGATTGACTCTTATCCATATTTTTACGCCATATGCGCTTCCATTTCCTTCGTTTCTTACCGAAAATCTGATCTCGACACTTCCCTTTGGATAAACCAACGTTGCATTCTTCGCTAGAGTTATCCTCAGGTTCGGGTTTCCAGCCTCCTTGAATTTCCTACCAATAATTACGGTGAGTTCTGCCTTTTCCGTAACCCTAATTCCCTCTGGATAATAATCATAAACTTCAATCGTCTTACCAGAGCCTTGACTTAGTCTTTCGCTCTCTGTTTCATTGTATTTAAACTCCATTTTGTAATTCAAGGCGAAATTGACCTTGAATTCCGCATGTCTATTGCTCTTAGGATCAAATGAAAAGTGATACTCATAAGTTGTGTTCTTTCCGCTTGGGATCGAGGGTACTGACAAGTTTTCTGGTTTTGAGGGAATTCCTACAACATATAGGAGTTTGTATGTTCCATTTCCCTCAACTTGAGCCAAATTGCATGACAGATAAGCTTTTGGAGAGGTTGTAGTTCCGTTATTTATCACAGTAACGTTTACTATAACTTCCTGTTTTCCTTCTTCAAATTCTAATGTCCCAGACGGAGAAATCTTTAGTTCAAGCCCTCCTGGTGGGGAATATATGCATTCCCTAATATTTACATATAGCTCTTCATAGTTAGATCTGTTTATGAAGAAATCTATTATGAAAGCTACATTTCCTTCATCATCGTATATCCTCCGAGACTCCATATCCGGCATACCTGATCCTATTGGTATTGTGATGCTTTCCTCTATCTTAAGTCCCTTCCAAACATTCAAAGCAAAATGATGGATTGATGTTATTGCCTCAAGTTCGTAAGGTCCAACCTTTATGTCCCCCCGAGTACCATTTTTCACCCTAACTCCTCTCCACTCATAGAGAACCGTATTGTTTGCTGTCAATTTGATTTCTAAAGAACTAATATCAAAGATAATTAGCAAGAATAGCAAAAAGATAATTGATTTATAACCTAAAGATTTCAAAAAAATCACCCTCCTTCCCGATAATCAACAAGAGCGTTATATAAGTAAGATCCTACAATTTTTATTACTCGATACGGCAAGGTATTGTGCTGGGCCCGTAGCTCAGTTTGGATAGAGCGACGGCCTTCTAAGCCGTAGGTCGCGGGTTCAAGTCCCGCCGGGCCCGCCATTTCCTTTTTCAGCCAAGTACC
>QMVZ01000221.1 GCA_003661365.1 Thermoproteota archaeon
ACATCTATCTGAGAGCTACAAAACCGTAGGAGCTTTTTCTGAAGACGTTAGGCTGGAAAGAGGAGATCTGATCTTAGATCATTATGAGGGAGAGTACAAAAGGTACCTAATAACGGAAACAGGGGTTTCTCCCAGGGCCATACCTGGCATAGAAGGGATTATCGTGAAGCAAGACGGATCTGAGCACAATGAACGCGGATTAGCCACAGCCGATGCAAACAATGCCAAGAAAATGCAGGATAAAAGAATGAGGAAGATGAAGTATCTAAAAGAGGAAATCTCAAGACTTCAACCCATTAAGTTGTATGGAGAGGAGGAAGCAGACCTTACAATTATAGGGTGGGGATCGACGAAAGGCGCCATTCTAGAAGCACTTATCCTGCTAAAAGAAATGAGAATAAGAGCCAACTTCATTCAAGTAGTTTATCTTTGGCCATTTCCTGATTTGGAGGTAAAAAAAGCGCTTAAAAACACTAAAAAGCTGTTCTTAGTTGAAAACAATAAGACAGCTCAGCTGGGAAGTTTATTAAGGGAATTCATTTGCCTAGAACCAGATAAAACAATCCTCAAGTACGATGGGAGACCCTTTGTTCCAGAAGAGATTGTAGAGCAGATAGAGGAGGCGATTTAGTTGGAACTGAAGGATTTGGAGACAGGAGCTACTAATACTTGGTGTCCAGGATGTGGCAATTTCGGCATTCTTCAGGCTTTCAAAGAGGCGTTAGTTGAACTAGGGCTTAGTAGAGAGCAAGTAGTCATAGTCTCTGGTATTGGATGTCACGGAAAAATCTGCAATTACGTTAACGTGAACAGCTTCCACGTGATACATGGTAGAGTCCTTCCTGTCCTCACAGGCATAAAATTATCAAACCCTGAGCTCGTTGCTGTTGGCTTCGCTGGGGATGGAGATGCCTACTCGATCGGGTTAGGGCATTTGCCGCACACAATTAGAAGGAACATAGACCTGACTTACATAGTGCACAACAACATGGTCTTTGGTCTAACGACTGGTCAGACCACTCCAACAAGTCCCCTAGGCTTTAAAACTAGGTCGACTCCATTTGGCTCTCCCGAAGAACCCATAAACCCCCTTACATTTGCACTAGCTCTTGGAGCCACCTTTGTAGCTCGAGGTTTTCCTGGGAGATTGCCACATCTCAAGTCTTTGATAAAACAGGCAATCCTACACAAAGGATTTGCGCTTATCGATGTTTTACAGCCCTGTGTGGCCTTCAATAACACATGGCGTTTCTACAACGAAAGAGTATATGAGCTTGAGAGGGAAGGGCATGATCCCTCAGATTGGGACGCAGCATACAAGAAAGCACTTGAATGGGGTGAGAAAATTCCAATAGGCCTTTTCTATCGGGAAGAAAAGCCAACTCTTAGAGACCGCCTTCCTCAGCTCTCAGGAGAACCTCTGGTAAGAAGACCCTTGGAGATAAAAATCACCAAGTTCCTGGAGGAATTCAGGTAAGGTTAGCCTGTCCATAAGGTTCATATAGATACACCTACAGCATCTCAAGATCGAATTGGATGTGGAGACAAGGATGGAACTGATAACTCGCTTACCAACAGAGGAAGTCATAACTCCTTCGGAGCTGAGGGAATTGCTTGAGACCAAAGAGACTCCAATCGCTTATAACGGCTTTGAACCTTCCGGCTTAGCTCACATCGGGACAGGACTTATCACAGCTCTAAAGGTTAGAGATCTCACAGATGCTGGAGTCAAATACATTCTCTTTCTGGCTGATTGGCACGCTTGGGTTAATAAAAAGCTTGGTGGTGACATAGAACTCATCAGAAAAGCATCTGAATACTTTAAACACGTCTGGATCTCGCTGGGCGTTGACCCAGCAAAAGTGGAGTTTAAACTAGCCAGCGAGATAGCGGACCAGGATTACTGGGCATTAGTCCTTAAGGTAGCACAACATATGTCCATGAACAGGGCGATGAGGGCGATGACAATTGCAGGAAGAACGATGAAAGAGGAGTTGCCGTTGGCAGCTTACTTCTATCCACCAATGCAGGTGTCTGACATTTTCACAATGAAAGTAGACATATGCCAACTGGGCATGGATCAGAGAAGGGCTAACATACTTGCAAGGGAGATTGGGCCTAAACTTGGATTCTGGAAGCCGGTATGTGTTCACCATCATCTCTTGATGGGACTTCAAGGTCCTAAGAAAATGGGATATGAGGACGATGAGATACTTGACGTTCAGATAAGCGCTAAGATGTCGAAGAGCATTCCTACATCCGCTATTTTCGTTCACGACTCTCCAGAGGAGATAAGACAAAAAATAAGGGGAGCTTTCTGTCCAGCCAGGGACCCCAACAATCCGGTTATGGAGCTAGTTAAATACGTAATAATGAGGGACGGCAAGACCCCATTTACAATCGAAAGACCTCAGAAGTACGGGGGAGAAATAACATTTGAGAGCTACGAGGAGCTAGAGAAGGCTTATGTAGATGGAAACCTGCATCCGTTAGATCTAAAGAATTCAGTTGCTGAAGTCCTGATAAAGATTCTAGAACCCTGCAGAAAACACTTTGAACAGGATAAGGAAGCGAAAGAACTTCTAAACACTTTAATCTCGGCAGAAATTACAAGGTGAGATTATAGAATTGGATGTAGGAAGAATCCGGCTTCTAGCGGTAGACGT
The DNA here is from genome assembly GCA_003661365.1 of Thermoproteota archaeon. Classification (GTDB taxonomy): domain Archaea; phylum Korarchaeota; class Korarchaeia; order Korarchaeales; family Korarchaeaceae; genus QMVU01. Next base: position 2,667 of record QMVZ01000221.1, read on the forward strand.
AGCAGGCACATTAACTGATGATAGAAGGCTAATCTATCCAGAGGTAATTTATGCCCTTAGAAAACTTGAAAAAGCTGAAATACCGGTTTCCATCGTCACGGGGAACTCGTTCATGGCTGCTTACAAGATAGCCCAATACTTCGGTTTAACTGGACCCATAATAGCTGAGAACGGTGGGGTTGTATACGATCCCGTTTTGAAGAAAAGGA
>QMVZ01000222.1 GCA_003661365.1 Thermoproteota archaeon
ATGTACAGCAACCCTATGATGACAGCCCTTTCCTGGCTTAGGGCATACAGGTATTTCAACATCCCATGCGCCTTCGTATTCGTTACAGATGGCATGCCAGCAGACGTGCAAGAATATAGAAATATTCTTTCTGAGTTCTCAGATTCTGGAATTCCGGTATTCTCTGTGTATATTGGACCAAAAGGCGATAAAGGTGAGCTTGAAACTAAATACATGGCTGAGCAGACGGGAGGAGAGCAGCACACAGCTGGAACAGTCCAGAACTTGGTTCAATCCTTGGGGGATTTGGCAAGTAAGGTAGGAGAGGTTGTTGGAAGAGTAGAGGTTAAGACTCATGTAGAGGAGTACGTAGAAAGTCAAATTCCTCTATCTAAGTATCCCTTGCTTCTTTTAGCGGTTATCAGCTTCTCTCTCTGGTGGATTTCCCAAAGAGAAGAGGGAACCTTCTTCTGAGAGTTGCCGATAGCTCTTTAGCTTCATCAGGACGCCTAAGATAGTGTAGGGTTATAAGAGAGGCCCCGGCTGCCAATATGTACAGCCCTCTAAGGTACTGACGTGGAACTGGTTTTACATTCATCAAGACGGTGAAGTCAACCTCCGGCTCGATTATGCCACCAGTGGCATTATAGAGCATCACAAGCACTGCTATCCTCTCTTCGTTTATTGGTTTAAGGGAGAGCTTTGCCTCATAGGTTATGATGAAAGCAGGCTTGTAAGGGGGGGATTCCTCCTTCAAATCGGTTGCTATTGAGGAATATTTCTCAAGCACGCTTAATATCTCAGAACTTGGATTAGAAAGGGCCCATGTCAGCCCGCTTTGGCTGGCGGCAGATTTGTTGATTACGTAAAGCCTCATTTGATGAACTGTGAAATTAGCTAAAGTAAGATTTGGGGGCGGTACAGGAACTGTGGAAGGAGTTGGAGACGGTAAGGGCACTATTCTTCTTGTATACAAATTAGCGTTGCAACTAATTTCATATGAAACGCCCTCCATCTTCGGCAAACCAAACCAAGAGCTAGCCGTCAGGAATCCTACCATTCCCTGTTTTTCATCAATCCAAGTCGATCTTATGGCGCTTCTCCCCATGTAAACTGGAATCGTCCTTACCAGAAGAAACATTGATATCAGAGCAGCTAAGCCAAGGGAAATCAAGAGTTTTCCAGCGCTTTTAAGCAATCATTTCACCTCGAACTTTCTGATAAAATAGATCAAGTAAGTCCCTTGAGTAAGTGCCAGGATTATCAGGGTTCCAATAGATGCTTTCATTGGATCAAGTACCCCCTGAGCAATGCCTCCCATGAAGAGAGTTGAGGCTGTTGAAGGGAATAGAACTTCATAGGCTGCTAGTAAGAGCGTTGGAGGATTCGTTCCTTGGTAGAAGACGTAAAATATTAGGCTCATTAGAACCATAGTAAGGTAAGGGAGAATGAGAACAAAAAACAGGCCTATAAAGGCCACAATCCCCCTTCTCTTACTCAGGGCAGCCCAACAGAAAATAGAGAAAGTTAAGAGGTCTTCCACTAGTCTGAGGTATATTGGTTGAAAGCTCACCCTCAAAACGAGCCTAGGATCAAAGGTGGCTAATGGAACGAATAGGGAAAGGGCCATTAGCAGGGAAGGAAGCCAAGCTATTGATAGCAACCATGAAATAGAGTACTCTATCCTCCTCAGTGGTTGAGATAAGTGGAATAAGGAGGTAGATCTAAGCTCTCCTGCCATTGAGGCAGCCAAGGATATGGAGACTAGGCTAAAGATTAGATGTGCTAGCGTAAGTGAGATGCTTATTGTACCCGTATATGGCCCAGACGTGCCAAACGGAGAGGAATACGTGGAAGAGGCCACTATCTGGTTTAGTATTGATGGAATAACCAAATACGCGTTTATTATCGCTGCTAAGAAGGCTACAAACGCATATAGAGGCAAATACCTTGATAGAACAAATTCTAGATGGAGCTTCATTCTGGTTATAGGGGTTTTAAGACGCTTCAGCCTTAGCAACACCTACCACCTTCCAATAAAGGTCTTGAAGCCTCCCCAAGGTTGATTTGATTTCATCAACCCCGTATTCGCTGTCAAGTCTTGAGATCTCCAATTCTAGAGTTGGTAGCTCTCCTGGTATGACTTCTACCTTCACCTCCTCGCGGCTTATTTCAACTGACTTAACGTATTCCCTTTCTATTAGCATAGATGCAAGCTTTCTTGGTCTTCTAGTTTTGATCACGACTATTGCACTGGAGTTGTGCTTTCTTGCCAGCTCATCAAGTCCGCCTTGATCAAGGACCAACCCCTCGTTTATGAATACGGCAGAATCGCATACCATTTCCAGTTCTGGAATTATATGAGAGGAGATTAGCACAGTAACATCCAACTCCTCCTTTAGAAGGGATATTAGATGCAATATCTCCATTCTCGCAGCAGGATCCAAATTGGCGGTAGGTTCGTCTAGTAGGAGGAGTTCTGGGTCCCCAAGGATTGCCAGAGCAATTCCCAATCTCTGCAAATAGCCCCTAGATAAAGAAGAGACCCTAGCATCAGCGTATTCCTCCAAACCTGATAGCTTTATCGCCCTCCTCTCGTCCATCTCCCCAAGTCCCCGAAGCTTAGCTGCATACCTTATCAGCTGTCTTACGCTTACCCACTCGGGATAAATGGGCTTTTCATGGAGAACTCCTACTATGCTCCTTATCCTGTCTCCGTTCTCCCAAGGGTTCATGCCAAATACTTCAACCTCTCCTGAATCTGGTTTTAGCAGGCCAAGAAGTATCTTCATGGTAGTAGTCTTTCCAGCCCCGTTGGGACCTAACAGGGCGGTTGCTGATCCCTTGGACACTGAGAATGAGATCCCTCTCAGAGCCTGAATC
>QMVZ01000223.1 GCA_003661365.1 Thermoproteota archaeon
ATTCTTCATCAGTACTCACTTCAGCTATGGTCAGCGGAATCTCAGCCATTGAGAACGAGAAGTTCCCATCTGCAGCTGCCGTGGATGCGATTTCTCAGGCCTTAAGCCAAGCGCAAGAGTTAGCATCTGCCTTAGAAAACCTGCAGGAAGAGGTTGTCTCAAGAGCCGAAGCCATCTTCTCAGCAATAGAGGATCTAAGGGCTCAGGCCACCGATATCTTGAGTGTCGCTGGGTTGATAGATTGCGAAACTATTAGAGCTAATGTAGAGGCACAGATAAAAGCTGTGCTAAGTGTTCTAGCATACCTCGAAATAGAGGTTGAGACAGCAGTTAACTCGACTTCAATAGCCCTGTCTCAAGCAAAGGGAGCTTCTGAGGCCTTATCAAATGTCTTTGAGGAAGCTCATTCAAAGGCAACCACGGTCTCTGTTGTAACCGCCAGGGCCAGTTTGCGCTCTGAAGCAGCCAAAAGAGCTTGGGAAATTGCGATAGCAAACGCTTTAACTTATTCAAAGGTAGCTGGAGAGCACTACTTCACCGTTTCATATGCAAATGCTGATGCCTTCTCAGAAGCTTTTACGAAGTCATGGACAGCAGCTACAACCGCAGCAAAGGCGGCAATAAGCGCTCAGAGCTTTGCGATGGACGTCCTTGATCTTCTGATGAAGGCTCAGGATTATGCTCAGTCAGCAGCAGAGGCAGCATCTCAAGTTGAAGCCTCTGTTGAGGCGATAGCGAGCGCAGAGTTGATAATAGAGAGCCTGTCGGGGGAAATTGCAAGTGCAAACGAGCTGGTTCAAATGGCCTTATCTGGCAAGTGTTGCAGCGGTCACTAAACAAACTCGTCCAATTCCACCTTCATATTTCGAGCTCTACTCCTACACCAGCTTCCTTTGCCTTATCGTAAACCAGCTTGGCAGTGGCAACATCTTGAATGGCTAGGCCAACGCTCTTGAAGACAGTAATTTCCTTTTCATTAGTCCTGCCAGGCTTCTTTCCAAGAACAAGCTCTCCTAGCTCAGCATAAACGTGATCCTCAGTAATTGCTCCCTCTTTAATTGGTATTACGATGTCACCTGCCTCAGCTAGACAGGCGGATTTCTGATCAACAACCAGCTTAGACCTCTTGATGGTCTCGGTGTCCAGCTCCCTACGCGTTGGAGCGTGACTTCCAATCCCAGACACAAAGGTACCTTCTAGAAGCTTCCTACCATCTAAGATGGGCTTTTCAGATGTGGTTGCAGTTATGACGACGCCGTTCTGCATGGCTTCTATTGGGGAGGAGGCCACCTCTATCTTTATGCCCAATTTGGGCTCTAGCTCCTGCTTAAACCTATTAGCCGCTTCAGCACTTATGTCGTAAACCTTGCACCTCTCAATGTCCAAAACTGTGCAAATTGCCATGAGCTGAGTCCTTCCTTGGGCCCCCGCACCAAAGAGACCAATCGTTTTGGAGTCCTTCCTAGCCAAGTACTTGGCAGCAACTCCTGTGACTGCTCCTGTCCTCATTGCCGTTACAATACCCCCTTCCATCATGCAAATCACTTTCCCCGTCCTAGGATCTTGCAGAAGGACCGTTCCTAGTATTGTTGGCAGGTTGAACTTCTGTGGGTTGTTCTTGTATACCGTCACTATCTTGCAAGCCAGAGAGCCTGTTTCCATCAAGTAAGCTGGCATGTAAAGCGAGACTCCCTCATACTCATCTACGTTTATAGTTGGCCTTAAGGGCATCACAGCCTTGTTGGAAGCAAGCTCGCCAAACGCCTTCTCCACCGCATCAATACAATCTGACATTTTGAGGACTTTTTCGACGGCTTCTCTACTCAAAATCAGAACCACATCGATCTGCTCCTTGAAATTAACTCACAAAATAGCTTACAACTTTCCAAACTCCCAAAGCAGCCTAAAATTATCACCCAGAAAACGGTCTTCGTTTTTCTATTATCTTTTCCGTTTCTAACTTTAACTGACTATCATTGTCTTGCAACCTTCAATGTTTTTATAGTATCTAGCATTAACGATTGCAATTCACACAAAAAGCCCTTGCTTGTCAAGATATCTCCGGGATGTGGGCTATGAAATGGATCCAATTACCTTCCTGATCGAGGTCGTCACCATCAGCGCATCCGGAGTGCTGGCTCCAGGCCCTCTTACAGCCGCGGCCATAGAAGAGGGTCTTAGAGGAGAAGGATGGAGATCAGGTTTCATGATGGCCCTTGGGCATTCAGTTGTAGAGTTTCCACTTATCTTAGCGATGACGTTTGGTTTTGCTAAATTTCTTGAGACTGCAGCCTTCAAAACATTTGCAGGGGCAGCAGGTGGCATTGTGCTCCTGGTCCTAGGGATCCTTCAGCTGAAGGGTGCTAAGGCTGCTAGTTTAGATCAGAAGTCGTTTAATGAAGTAGCAGTTAAAAGAGGTAGGAGCTTCTGGATAGGTTTTTCCCTAACTGCTCTAAACCCCTTTTTTATCGCTTGGTGGCTGACTGTGGGAACTAAGCTTATCTATGACTCTACAAAGGTTGCGGCCAGTGCAGGGCCTCTGTTGTTGTTCTTCCTTCACGTTTGGCTTGACTATATTTGGCTATCCTCTTTAGCCCATGCTTCAAATAGTGGAAGGCGACTTTTTGGAGACAGATATTACAAAGCCATCTTATTTGTCCTTGGAATCGTCTTGCTCTTTTTCGGAGTTAAATTCCTGTGGGGAGCAATTTTCAGGTAAAAAGATATCGTAAAGAAGAAGATCTAATGAGATGCTAAGCTACCCTCTTATTGACCTAACGGTCTCAATAAAGGCCTTTACTTTCTCTGGATCCTTCTTACAAGTCCCTTCAAGGTTGAGAGAGGAAGCAGCATCTAC
>QMVZ01000224.1 GCA_003661365.1 Thermoproteota archaeon
AAGATAATCACTGCACAAATGACTAACAGGATTGCTGCGAGCCTTGGTAGAGATCTCATCGAGTCAGGGAACGAAACTCGAATAAAAACGTTTGTCTAAACAATTTTTAGAAAACATTAGATAACCTATTTAACCCTAAAACCAACTTTTTGGTTAGAATTTCTAATCCACGTTTTGGAAATAAGCCAGAGGCATTTTTCATTTCATAATTAGATGAAGAACATCCAAAAAAGCTCAATTAAGTTATATTACCTATTTTGCCTTGGTAACAATCCTTCTACTTAGTATCTCAAGCTTATAACGCTCAGGATAGCTTAATCTTTTGTACGAGCTCTTACTCAACAAAATATGGGATCCCTCTACAATACCTTTTATGCCCTTCCTTCTCAACAGCTCGATAACTTCTTCCTCGCTAGGAACCTTCTCCCAACATTTGTTGGGACACAAAGTGCACCTCCTCCAGATCCACCTCACATCCATACACGGAACGCCATAAGCTAGGGCACTTGCACAGCAGGCAGAGCCTAATGCAATTAAACCCTTTTCCCTGGCCATTTCCATTGCGGATTCCTTGAGGTCAGCCCCTCTTATGTACCTTTGTGAGTTGTCTAGAGTTTTGATCCTATTTAGGATTGGTTTTACATCAATACCCGCGCTTTTAAGCCTCTTTATAGTTGAATTAGTCACTCGCAAAGTTCCAAAGACAACAGATCTAAATCCTGCTTTCTTTGCTTCATCTAATATATCTTCCATTTCAACATCTGTTATCCCAGGGATGATAGGTCTCACAAAGAGAGTTGGGAATGCTCCTATAACAGCGGCCCGTTTAGCATTTTCCATCCTCTCAATAGGGGAAGGAGCCCCTGACTCCAGTTGCTTATAATTATTTAAGGTGACAACAGTGACGAGAACGTTAATCCCTTTTAGCACCGGATCCTCTGGCATCAGACACTTAGTAGAGACTTGTATCGGATTTCCTAAGGTCTTGAGACTCGATATGAAGTCGATGGTCTTCTTGAGAACCTTACCAGCTAGGAATGGTTCGCCTAGGCTGCCTATAGCAAGAAAAACACCTATTTTTCCATTTACAAAGAAGGGGTTCTTCAAAATCTCTTCAACAAGCTCCTTTCCATTGATTTCAGCGACTTTAGGCTCGAAACCTATCCCCATATCTCTAATGTAGCAGTAAGAGCAATCGAAGGGACAGCCCTTGGCTGGGTGTATGGTTAGACCACAAGGTCTTGGTCTCCTCTTCGAGTGGGATGGCATCAGATATGTAGCTCTTCTTTAGACTTTAACAGTACCGAATTCAATGGCTCTAACGTAAACCTCCTTAAGTCCAGTTTTTTCTCTAATAGTCTTACCCAACTCGGTTAAGAAAGAAGCAGGTACCTTCTTCACCGACCTGAATGCTGGATCTATGAGAGTTTCAGACGGGATGTACTGCTGAATCACATAAACAACCCTGCCTTTAGAATTAAGTGCAAGTTCGGATAGATATTTTGCCATCTGAAGAACATCTTCTGCGCTCAGCAGCATAGGAACGAGGGTTGTCCTTATTTCAACGAATGGAACGTCCCTAATACCCATTTTTATGGATGAATCAACGGCTCTTGTCAGCCTTTCACCTTCACTAGGATCTAAACCTACTATAGAGGCATATCTCTCCGGATTCTTTATGGGCCCCTTTAGGTCAAGAGCAAGATGGTCCAATCCTATGTTTATCATCCTCTTTATCACTTCACTATCCGTTCCGTTGGTAGAGAGGCTTATCTTCTCACCAACTTGCTTAGATAGTAGAAAAAGGGCTTCAAGACCATCTGGCTGAAGCGTAGGCTCTCCACCTGTTGCATGCACGTATTTAACGAGTTTCGAATTCTCTTCTATTAGGTTGACAAGTTCTCCTACTTCTACTTCTCTTGTAATCTCGCCCCTTACAACGTGAGAGTTTTGACACCAAGGGCATCTTAAATTACAGTAGTTAAACCAGATAGTGAAGGAAGGCTCCCCTATAATGTCTACAAGCGAGAGCTCCTTCCACCCAGCTACTCTAACCTTTACTTTTTTTAGGTCCTCTAACATCCCTCCTTTACCAACTCTCCCTTCCATAAGTAGCTCTATTCTTGAACTCAGCCTTCTTTCCAGCATTCCACGTTCTCACAGGCCTGTAGTACCCTACGATTCTGCTCCATACATCTATTCGTTTGCTACCGCACTTGGGACATGTGTCAAATACGCCAACAGAGTGCCAGTCACACTTTTGGCAAACTGATATGCTCGGCGTGAAGCTGAAGTAGACGACATTTGTGTTTTCAACTATTCTCCTCGCTAGTTTCTTCAGAGCCTCTGGATCGGGGCTCTCGTTGAGGAATAGATGCATAATAACTCCACCAGTGAACTCACTTTGTACTTCTCCTTCCCACTGAGCCCTAAGCGAAATAGGAACTGATGCGTAGTAAGGTATCACGCTATTGCTGTAAAAGGGAGCTGGATCGCCTCCTGGGATAAGGATTTCATTTGCTTTGAACTTGCTTAAGAACTTCTCTCTATCAAGAAGGGCAAGCCTAGTTCCTGCACTTTCTGCTGGAACCTCCTCTACATTGTATAGGCACCCATCTTCATCCTCGAACTCCTCAACTCTTTTCCTGACGTGAGATACAATTTTCTTCATGAGAGAAACAGCTTCTTCGACATCTCCTTTGTTCAGGTTATCCCAAAGTGCTGGGTTCCCTATGAAATTGGCAACAGCCTCTGGAAGGCCTACTAGTCCTACGGTGCTATAATGCCCATTGAAGTGTCCTAAATACCTCTTGGTAAGAGGCATCAATCCTCTGGCAAGGCTTTGCTTG
>QMVZ01000225.1 GCA_003661365.1 Thermoproteota archaeon
CAACATATCGATATCCTTGTTCTCAAGCTCATACAGTCACCTCAGCTCTTGATGCTAACCTTCTCAACCTTTATTGTCGGCTTTGTCCAGACCTCTATTAGCCCACCTCCGTTCTTGCTTGGCTCATGAGCTTCGTCTCCGTCATAACATGCACTGACATCAATCGTTCCTGTGCTTGTTGCTTGCAACGATATGGCTTCACCAGATTCTACAATGTGCTCTCCTTGATCTACGAATAGCCTTATCTTCCCAGAGATCTGAGTTTTGTTGCATATAAGCCGAGCCACAATTCTAATCGTATCCCCAACATGCACCTTTTTAGGGAATTCTAACACAAGACTTGTCACCATTTTAGCGTTAACTGTAAGTTCTTTGGCATCTGATGCAATTGTAGACCAATAGTAGCCTACTGTAGGATTCCATCTCTTTTCCTCCAAGTAGGCTCTTACTGTCCAAATTCCGGGAGAGGGGGGTTTGAATTGTTTGGAGGTCCCGTATTTGGGATTGTTGACCAACAGTTCAACTTGTTCGGACCCCAAATTAGCCAGGTATCTAATCCTGATGGTTTCCGTTCCAGTATACTTGTATTTGGAGCTCAGAGTGACAGATTGTCCAACGTAAACCTTAGATGCTCCTATCCTTAGCCTTATCCAGTCCTGATCTTGAGATGGAGAGTCACTTCCAGTCACTTTAAAGCTGTCTCCTCTGGTGTCAACTCCCTCGGTAGATGAGGGGGATATTACCCAAGTCCCATCAGGTCCGCTCGATGGTATTGTGTAGGTACTTGGCACGCTGTCCCCAGCCCAACTAGCTCTAGTTTTTCCAGAACTATCCCTTAATCTCACAGTAATAAAGGACGGATTTGGATAGTCAGTGTTTACGGAGATGTGGATTTTATTGCCAGCTAAAACGCTATCCTCCTGTACGCTGACGTAGTAATAGTAGTTGGTTCCATCTGAGTTGCTGCTGCTAGCTGTGGATGTAAATGTTACAGATCGGCTATCCTTCAAGAAACCATTCGGAACATCGCCGTCTATCGTTATCTCTATTATAGAGACGTAATCTCCCACCTGGTCTGCTTTCACCGTCCAAGTGTAAGTTTGAGAGACTGGCATATCTGATGGAACCCACTGCCTGTAGGGTGTTACGTCTTGGGCTGAGCTGGCATAATATGAGTATGTTCCATCTGGGGCTACTGTCTTGAGGATGACATGAGCGGTTCCAGTTTTCATGTTCGATATGCTTACGCTTGCTGTAACTGTGAAGCTAGTTCCTTTTCTGCCAGATGTCGGGTTTACTGAGATGGAGATCTTGTAAGAAGCCGTTGCTAAAACGTCCTTTGGAATTATCGATGCGCTGGCTACCGATAAAACTAAGATCAGTAATTGAAAGGCGATCAAAGATCTTTTAGTCTTAAAAAATCGCCTCATTTTTTATCTGATCATCAATATCTCGTCTAAGGGATATTAGAGGGAAATAGAGGCGAATTCTTTTCATCAAACTTTGACGTTATGGACGTTTTGTTGGGAAACAAAGAACTTCTTGGAGTTTTCAACATAGAAGGCAAGCCACTCTGCTAATTGGGGACTTTTCCAAATGGCAGCTCTTAATTGAGGTGTCCTTAAATATGCCCTTAGTAGATGAGAAAAATGATCAACATGGAAACACTGAAAGAAAGGCTGTTCTCATTGCTTGAAAAGGACATAGAATTCAGGCTTGCGGTAGCTGGAATGCTCGGATTCAGGGATATCATGGACAGACTTGAAAGGCATGACAGGAAGTTCAATGAGATACTTGAGGAGCTGAAGAGGCATAGAAAGATACTGGAGGAGCATAGCAAGAGGCTTGAGGAGCATGACAGGAAGTTCAATGAGATACTTGAGGAGCTGAAGAGGCATAGAAAGATACTGGAGGAGCATAGCACCATACTTCACCGCTACATAACAACTATGGAAGAAGAGGCCCACGAGGTCATTGCTTATAGGCTTAGAGAAAAGGGAATATCCGTTGAGCTCTCAACCCTTGTGTTGCCTGACTTGGAAGTGAATGTATATGGAGCAACAAATGATATCTGCGTAGTCGGTGAGACGGCAGTTAGGCTTGGTCGAAGGAAGATAAGAGAGCTGGAGGATAAGGTAGAAATTCTGAGAGAGAAATATCCTAAGTTTCTTCGTCCTCGAACGATTTTGGTTCTATACACTATGAGAGCCACAGACGAAGCCATTAGAAGGGCTAAGGAGGAGGGAATATGGCTTTTAACGGCCACCAAGGAACTTGTTTCCCTACCTTCTTCATGAACTTTCGCGACGTGGTTGGTAGGTTTGGAAATTGATGCAAGCACTAGAAATGCGATGTTCTTCTTTTCACAATCCGATCCAAGTGGCTGTACCTTAATAAGGAAATTTCAGAGGAATAAAGAAGGAGCTAGGCCATCTTGAATTGGGCTGGGGGGTACGTTGAAGGTACTTCTGTCTTCATCAGCTTACGAGCTAACTGACTATTACCCTGCTAGCGAAGGGCTTGCGGCATACAATTTGATGGATAAACTCAGAGGGAGGGTCTGGTTTTATGCAATTGCGGGGAATGTGAAGATAAGAAAGCCGCTCAAGAACGCTCAAATTTACGAAATAAGGGTTGCAAGAGATAGTCTGAGGCTATCTAATCCGATTATTGGTTTGATGAGCGGCTTATACTATCAATTGAGTTCCTTTCTGATCTCATCTAAGATCTTGTATGGAAAAGAGGTTGATATAGTACACAGGATGTTTCCAGCAATTTACGGACTGACCTTTGATCCAATTTCATTAGTTGCTAGAAGGATGGGG
>QMVZ01000226.1 GCA_003661365.1 Thermoproteota archaeon
ATGTAGAGGCTATTTTAAGGCCTCCTGAAAGGGAGATGCCACCCTATCCTCCTAATAAATATATTGTACTAGCAAGCGGAGAAAAAATGGTGGTTAGGCAGGCAAGGAGGGAAGAAGTTCCCCTTCTGTTAGATGCTATAAGACCCCTTCTTACCGTTGAGAAGGATTAGTACGATATAGTTGCTGCAAGGACCCACGCAGAACTCCTTGGATGGAAAAGATACAGGGTTAGGGATGAGTACTGCTTAGTTGGGCTTGTAAATGGCCTGTTAGTGGGGCTTGTAAATGGCAGAATGTACGATGAGAACATAGGGATAAGCTATCACACCCTCGCTCTAAAGAGGGGGCTTAGGGTAGGTGCTCACTTGTTTGCGGCCAAAATGGAGTACCATCTGGAGATGTTAGGTCAAAAAGAGGTGTGGATTACAGCAGAGAGTCCTATAGGGTTTAGAAGGTGGATGATAACATGGAGACTGAAGTTACGGCCAGGAATACAGTATGAGCTCGGTGGGGCTAGCACATGGGCCCTTACTAAGGAAATATACGAGCAGAGGAAGTCTGACCTTGTTTTCGGCGAAAGACCAGTTCCCAAAGAATTGCTTGAAACCTCCAAGGAAATCAGGATACCTGATGAGAGAACTGTGCTTGAATGAGTGGTTGGGAGGAAAGAAGTTTGAGGGATGTGGCCATAGTTGGATGCGGCATGACTAGATTTGGAAGGCTAGAGCAAAGCTTATTGGAGCTTATGGCCATATTCTCCTTAAGGGCTCTGGACGACGCTGGAATTGAGAGGGTTGACGCAATTTACACTGCAAACATGGGATCTGCAGCACTCAACAAACAGTCCCTGATTGCAAGTGCCTTAGCGGACAACTTAGGGCTTATACCAATTCATGCCGAGAATGTTCAGAACGGAACTGCATCAGGGGGTTCTGCGATAAAGAACGCTTTGCTTGCAATAGCTTCTGGTCATTACGACACTGTTTTGGTAACCGGAGGGGAGAAGATGAGGGTAGCTACAGACAGGGTTTTGAAGGACTTCATCTCAACAATGGGACACTTCGAAGCTGAATATGTCCATGGTGTCACGCTTCCTGCCCTAGCTGCCATGTTTGCAAGGCTTTATATGAGAAAGTATGGGGTAGAACACAGACACCTAGCAATGGTGGCAATAAAGAACCATGAGAACGCTCTGAAGAATCCTTACGCCCAAATACACCAGATAATATCAATGGACGGAATTCTCTTGAGACCTGAGTCCAGACTAAACAATCCAGTCATAGCATCTCCTTTGTGACTTTATGACTGCTGTCCGACAAGTGATGGAGCAGCTTCGATCGTCCTTTGCGCTGCAGAAAAGGCAAAGGAATTCACCGACACTCCAGTAATAATAACTGGCTTTGGACAGGCTACAGATCTCCACGCAGTTAATGAAAGGGAGGATCCAACGGTGTTAAGTGCTCTAAAACTAGCTTCTGAGCAGGCGTTTAAGATGGCAAAGATAGATCCTAAAGACGTTGATGCAGCTGAGCTTCACGACGCATTTACTATCCTTGAAATTGCTGAGAGTGAAGCTGCTGGTTTCTTCAAGAAAGGAGAAGGTCACAAGGCTTTGGAGGAAGGAAAAACACAAATTGGGGGGGATCTTCCTATAAACCCCTCTGGGGGATTAAAGGCGAGGGGGCATCCAATTGGAGCCAGGGGTGTTGCTCAGGCGGTTGAGATAGCTTGGCAACTCAGGGGTGAGGCCAAGGGAAGGCAAGTAGAGGGAGCAGAAATAGGTTTCAGTTGCAACTTCGGGGGCTTTGGAACAAATGTCCTTGCATTTGTGTATAAGAGAGGTGATTAAGTTGGACAAGATGGTTGCTTTTAGATGTAGGAGTTGTGGTAATACCTATTATCCGAAGAGACCCGTTTGTCCTGCCTGTCATAGCAGAGAGTTCGAAGAAGTAGAATTGGGAAGAGAGTGCAAGCTTCTTACCTACACCGAACTTTATGCAACTCCACTTGGCATAGAGAAGAGACCTCTAGTCCTAGGGATTGTAGAGTTTGAAAGTGGTATAAGGGCTACTGGGCAAATAAGAGCCGAAAAAAGTAGAGGTTGGAATGAGGTTACGGCCTGTATGGGATAAGACGAGGGTTGTGGGATTCAAAGAGCTTTATGGGTTCGTTTTTGAGCCCATCTAGTTCTGAGATAAGCAAACACGCCTCTCCTAGTCGATGAAGATAGCTAAATAAAGAAAACAAAGCTCAAGTATAGTGCTATAGCAATTAGTGAAACAAGGGAGACCAATAAAGCGCAGAAAAATAGGGTTGGCCTTCTAACTGTGAATTCCAAAACGTCGCTGTTGACCTCTTTGAATGAACTGCTATCCCAACTAGCTATAACTTTCCATCTTCCAACTTTTTTTGGGGATAGAAAAGATCTGCTGTTTGATGGAACTAATGGGTCTTGAGATGTGATTCTTAGAGCAGATTTTCCCTTAAGATCAGCCTTTTTTTCACAATGAAAGCTTTTTCATCTGAAGACAAGAACTTTGAAAAACCATCTTGCCAAGAACAAAACTGCAACCCTACAATGGATTCACATAGGATAACATGGAGATAACTCCTATGATCAAACGTAATTTATCGGCGAAAAGCATCCTTCTGACAGCCCTTGGCCCATTCACTCAAGGAAGAATTCGTAATCTCATATTTTATCTTATCCTGTCCTGCCTCTTATGTCAATTACTCTTCTAAAAGAAATGATGAGAGAGCATTTGCTCAAAACAATTAAGATAAGAATACAATCACTAAAGAGATAGAAAGTATTTC
>QMVZ01000227.1 GCA_003661365.1 Thermoproteota archaeon
AGGAAATTGCTTATCCTCTCCTCTCCCGAAGTTCTTATGATTAAATCAGGATCTGGGAGATCTTTTAGATATAAATGGGATCTGAATACCTCTTCATCAATATCCTCAGGCTTCATCTTCCCTTCTTTGACCTTCTCAGCTATCCTTCTAACAGCATCCAAGATTTCAGTTCTTCCTCCGTAAGCTATCGCCAAGTTAATCGTCTTTGGCCCAAAATTTGCAGTTTTGTGTTCTAACTCCTTGGCAAGTTTTCTCAGATCCTCTGGTAAAAGCTCTAGCCTGCCAATGATCCTTACCCTAACACCTCTGCGTTTGAATTCATCTAGACTGGAAAGTGCTTCATCAAGTTGACTTTTTATCACGTTTAGAATAATTTGTACCTGATCTCTTGGCCTCCTAAAGTTCTCAGTGCTAAAGGAGTAAAGGGTTATGTGTTGAATGCCAAGTTCTTCACACCAGTCTAAGATCTGTCTAACTTTGTTGGCCCCAAGCATGTATCCTTTCTCGATTGGAAGGTTCTTTATTCTTGCAAAACGCCTGTTTCCATCAAGTATGATGGCTACATGTTTGGGAATTGGACCTTTTCGCACCCTTCTCTCTAGATACCTTTGATATACTGGTATCTGTATCGAAGAAGCTATCCCGTAAAGCAGGTCGCTGAGTTTGTCTATAAACCGATCCAGCGGTTGCATCGTGAGAATATGCACTTTAATTTAAAAAACACAAAATAAGTTGTCTCGTTCGATGAAATTAGGAGGGAGTTAAGTGAATGATCGCCTTGTGGTAGAAACGAATAAAAGCGATCGGATAGAGATTGTATGAAATGACAAGACGCCTTTACTATGAAGATCAATATATGAAGGATTTCGAAGCCACCGTTGTAGATCTCTTGGAATTCCCAGACACCCTCGGCCTTGTCCTAGACAAGACTGCATTTTATCCAGAAGGAGGAGGCCAACCAGCTGATACCGGACTGATAGAGGCAAGAAAATTTAGGTTCAAGGTCACCTGGGTTAAAGAGGAAGGAAAAGACATCATTCACCTTGGGAGCATGGAGGGCAGGATCTCGCCTGGCGGCGTTGTAAGGGGAATCATAGATTGGGATAGGAGGTACAGACTTATGAGAATGCATACTGCTGCACATCTATTGGAAACAGCTGTCGAAAAAGTAGTGGGTACTGCTATTGTATGGGGAAGTGGGATAAACGTAAATGATGCAAGGCTAGATTTTAAAGCTCGAATTTCATCTGAGGAACTTCCAAAAATAGAGGAAGAGATTAACGCACTTGTTAAAATGGATGTTCCTGTTTCAGCAAGGTTTGTAGAAAAAGAAGAGGCGGAGAGGATATTGAAGGAATATGGATTGGAACTTGGCAAGCAGTATCTTGCTTTAGAGCAATTAAGAATCGTAGAAATTAAGGGAATAAGAGCCGATCCTTGCGGAGGCACTCATGTCTCTAAAACAGGAGAAATAGGTCAGGTAAAACTTCTTGGAAGGAAAAGCAAAGGAGCAGGAATTACCAGAATAAGGTTTACCGTGGTTCCTTGAGAAATCTAGCTTTCTTCTTTTGATTCTTTCTCTGGCACTCTAATATCCTCTATCTTCATCGGTGAAGGTATTACTTCAGGCTTCTTCTTTATAGCATAAAGCATCACTCCAATAGTCTTTACAAACAACCCTATTACGGTTAGAAGCAATCCGGCCACTATAGTAACTATGATTAGAGCCAGAACAAGCACTAGAATTGTTGGAAAAAACCTGATTAGCAGCACGGCTGTTATAATACCAATAAATGCCAGTATGATGAAAAATAAGAGGAGAACGGCTACATCTCTCTTTTTCAGCTTAGCCGCCTCCTAGAGAAACCGTAAAGCTACTTCTCCCAGATCTTGGAGAATAGCGAGCCAGAGTGTTGGCTAAAGCCCTCACGTTCATTG
Organism: Thermoproteota archaeon; assembly: GCA_003661365.1. GTDB lineage: Archaea > Korarchaeota > Korarchaeia > Korarchaeales > Korarchaeaceae > QMVU01. Next base: position 1,939 of record QMVZ01000227.1, read on the forward strand.
ATTGAATTATTACCTTGCCTGGTCCCTTCATTTTAGCTAAGAAAATGCCCTCGCCAGCAAAAAGCATCGATCTAATGCCTCCAATTCGTTCTATATCATAGTCAACGGTAGATTCGAATCCTACTAGTTGGCCAGTATCAACCTTTAGGACTTCTCCAGGCTTCAGATTGTACTCCACAAAGTCTCCAGCAGCATGAATAAAAACCGTTCCAATCCCTGAGATCTTCTCTAAGATTATTCCTTCGCCACCGAAGAGAGCAGCACCAAGCTTTTTCACTATTCCTGGGGAAATATCGATGCCTTCTGTTGCAGCAAGGAAAGCCCCTCTCTGAAGGTAATATTCCTTCGTACCATCCAGTTCAAGAGCAGCTATCTTACCAGGAACCACTCCGCTAAAAGACACTAATCCAGGTCCTCCAACTGACGTGAACTCAGTCATAAAGAAGCTCTCTCCTGCTATTTTCCTAAGAAACCCCTTTGCAATACCTCCCCTCGCCTTAGCCTCTAGTCTGACATTTCCAGACATGTGATTTAGAGCTCCTGCCTCTGCTATTATTTTCTCACCAGGGTTAAGCTCGATCATCACGGTTTGGAGATTGTCTCCAATTATTTTATATTTCATAACATATCTAATAGAGTTTCGGTAATTTAAACTAAACTCTTTGTCTCGAGCAGCGGAAATAGTTACAACAGAGATTTTCTTTCTTTAAGGATTGAATTTTAGATATGTAAATATTATTACGTTTTAAGCTAGTTGACTCATAGTTCTTAGCTTATAAAGGATCATGATTTCCAATGTTGTAGAATGGTGGCTCTGAACAAAACTCGTTTAGGAAATCTCCTGAAAAAGGAGTTGTATTGGATTCTTTTCAGAA
>QMVZ01000228.1 GCA_003661365.1 Thermoproteota archaeon
AGCAGCCATAAGGTATCGGTCTCCGAAATCGTAGCCGAAAAAGTGCCTAAGCATAAGCCATCTTTTCGACCTTACCTTCCAGTACATGAACAGGCAACAGCAAACCAAAGCTATCGTGAGTAAGATGATTATTTCGAACATCCTTTTCTCATCTCCTTTCTCTTCTTTTGTTCTCTTTCTGCCCTTCCCTCAGGGCTATGTGGTGACGCGCCTCCAAAGGAATACCTCTGCTTAATTATTTTTTACGTTTTGCCGTTAAATGCTATTAACGGAATAAATTTTTATACGGATTCCCGCGGGCCCCGCTATAAGAAAATCGGGCATGTTATTAAATATAATCAAAAGCTAGGGGACTTAATGTTCACTGAATACGTAGCGGGGAAAGCAGGAGTACCAGAACTCTAGGCTATGTATTTTCCACGCTACGTGTTATAGTTTAACGTATTTACAGTTGGGTGATAAACTGGCGCCCTAAAACAGCCTTAAGTCTTCATTCGTACCACTTGCAGATTTCTTGAATGGCTTTTTCTGAGTAATGTTCTTTTCTGAGTTGTTTCTTCAAGTCTTCAATGTCTTTGATTTCTGTTTCATTCATTATTCAGTTTCCTCAATTATAACCTTCTCAATTTCAGCACAGAAAGGAATAGAACTTTCTTTCATGATCTGATCTCTAATGACTTCATTCTTTTCTTCTTTAGCCTCTGGAACTAGAGAGATGGTAATGATAGCTTTCTTATTCATTGACTATCCACTCTAATGGATATATAATGTGCAGATTCCTTATTTCCTTTTCCCAATAGACAACTTAGCCAGTTTAAAGGATACCTAGTGGGTCTAAAATGGTAGAATTAAGAGTAACAGTAGATGAAAAGTTGAACAAGCTTCTAGACAAAATAGTGGAGTCTGGAATCTATCAAAGTAAAGCAGAATTAATGAGAAGTGCAACGATCTATCTTCTGATACAAATGGGTATCCTCAAAGAGCATATTGAGAAAATCTAAGGCATATACCAATTACGTATTTGTGAGATAACTATATCCTCCCTTCTTTAGTTCTTTCACTATTTCAGTCCATAACCTCTTCTATATTCTCTCCCAGAATATCATCTCCTTAAATCTTTAATGCAACTTGAAATAAGTTTGAAACGTCAAGGAAAATAGGGGATGATGTTTTTGGAGAAGATTTCGAGGGAAATGCGTGAGAGAATTGTTAAAGGTTTCTTGGATATAGCGATCATGGCGAAGTTGAGGGAGGGTAATCCTATGAGCGGTTATGATGTTATCGCTTTTGTTCATGAGGAATTTGGCATCTTGCTTAGTTCGGGCACGGTTTACTCTGTCCTATATTCTATGGAGAGGAACGGGTTAGTAAGGGGCATGTGGACTAAGAGAAAGAGAGTTTACAAGCTGACGGGCAGGGGTGAGGAAATCATAAAAGCAGTTCTCAACTTAATTGAGGAAATCCAAAAAACTGTGAAACTCTTAATTGGCAGTAAATGAAGGGGCTTCTAGGCCTCCGTCACCACAACCTTCTCAACTTCTTTGAACCAAGGGATCTTAGGCAAACCCTTCGAAAGTTCCTCCATTATCTCCTTTTCAATCTGTTCATTCGCCTTTTCAGCGCTCTCCTCAACAAGAGAAACGACAATGACAGCCCTCAAGCATCGCATCTCTCCCTATTGACATAAACCCTCACTCGCCCTAAATTGAGTTGTGAAACTAAAATCTATAAGAGTAGAGGTTAACTTTTGACATTCTTTTATAGTGGGATTCGGATGCGTTTTTTAACTATTAAATGTCACCTGCCAACCACTAAATACATTGGTGGTGGCCTGTGGCAAACACCTCCCAACCTAGACCAAAAGATTGTTGAGTGCGTAGACGCTGGTTTACAAGCTTTTGGGAAGAGCGCAAAACACATCGTATATTACTGTCTCGAAAGGGATTTTAGGTTAAAGAAAAACGAGATTCCTGAAAGGCTGAAACCTTTTCCAAGGCAATAACTTCGATCTTCAGGAGAGGGAGCATGGATAATAGAGGAACTAATTATGCAGAAAATGACGCGGAGTTTCAAGTTAAAACAAAGATCCAAACCGACCTTCACTGAAGCCGTTGCAGCACTAAAAGCTAAAGAACAATAAGTCTAGAGGATGAAGAAGGATTCGCCATCACATGAAAACTATGAATGTCGTTAATTAACGATAACAGCAACTTGTCAGGATTATGTGAATCCACGATTTGCTCGTTATCCCCCAATGAACGCTTAGAAACTCCCTTAAGGAATGTTCCAGGAGATTCGAAAGCGTGCATTTCGTGCAAGGAAAGCCGAAAAACCCTGCACAGAAAAAGCGTGAGAGGCATCGCACCCAAGCTGAGAAGGTTGGCCGCCTCAAGTATATTATTCAGCGGATAGGGCGTCTGGAACAGAAAATCGATGGAATTGACCTTAGGACACGTACTATGATGGCTGGTTTGCGTGAGTGGATGAGCTTTAAGCCTAGTTACATTCAGAAGGTTGCCTGTCAAGACGAAGTGGATGTCGAAATCATTGAGCGACTAACCCAAGCAGATGAGTGGGGTGTTTTGCCTTCTGTCATCGCGAAGGATCTGTCCAGTTATGGGCTGAGGCGCTGGGATGTGACGCGCAGGATACAGCGTATGAACAAGAAGCTTAGGGGGGAACTGGGAAAACCTGTGGCTGAAAAGAGAGGGCAGAAGTGGGCCTTGTCAACCTTCATGCGAAATGCTTGGGATAGACGCATTACATAAAGTCAACAACGCTTAGTTAGTACCAAACATGTTACTGCGCTTCTG
>QMVZ01000229.1 GCA_003661365.1 Thermoproteota archaeon
AAACGTCCTGAAGATGTTGGTTGAGAACGGAAGGATAACTTACACAGAAATAGCCAAGAAGCTGGGCATGAGCCCTGCAGGAGTCATGAAGAAGGTGAAGAAGCTGGAGGACGCAGGTATAGTTAAGGGGTATACCGCCCTGATTGACCACTCGAAGCTCGGAAAACCCTATAAGTACATGGTGTTCCTGAAGGGAGAAGCGGGAAAAACGGCTTCAATAGCTAGAAAGCTCAAGGAGGTGTTGGGTAGTAGCGTGCTTGAAATTCACAGAATTACGGGCATCTACGATATCATTATCAAACTTATAGCCAAAGAAGGAGACGAGTTGACAGAGCTGCTTGCCAAGATACAGTCAGTACCAGGCGTGAAAGAGACAAACACTTCTTTAATACTAGAAACCATCGAAGAAAGAGCTTCTGTTGTTCCAGAAGATCTAAAATTGCCTATTCCCATAAAATAACTGGGAAATATGTAGGAGAAGTAAAATAAACTATTGTCTTAAAGAAACCGCGTCCCCTAGCAGATTCTGATACGTTATTAAATCTTAGATAACCTGAGAGCAACTAAGCCTGCAGCTAACTCCTCCATTCGTAGATTATTCACACGCTTTACAGTACTTATCCACTTTCTTGGCAATGTAGAAGGAAACCTAGCTGCTATTATGCCTCCAGCCATGGCAGCAATAGAATCTGCATCTCCACCCATATTTACCGCACACAATATGGCCTCTCTTGCATTTTCATACAACATGACTAGTGCCAAGGCAAAAGACGCACCTTCCCAGGCCTGAAAGCCAGGGTTAAGACCCTTTATCCTTAAGTCTAAAATTGAAACCTCTTTCTCTAAGACCTCTTTTTTAGCCACTTTAGTCTACGGGCGACATCCGGGGCAAGATCATCCTCTCCCAGCCTTTTGCCTAGTTCCGCCCCCTCTATCGCAAGATTGATTAAGTCTTCGAGTTCCCATACCTCTATAGCTGCTGAAAAAGCAGCAGCGATTGCACAGCCTGCAGATAAAGCAGATTTAGTATTATGAGTGATCCCACAAGCTCTATCAACATCCCTAACTAGTTCTTCTAACCTATCGGGTGGGTGAATTATTCCTAAAGGGGCGACTCGAACCGAACTTCCGTTTCCGGTCCTTTTTGCGCGTTTCCCTTTTGAAACAGCTTCTTTAAACTCTTTCCATCCAGGCCATCCCTTTATTGGCTTTTCCAAGATCTTCCGGGTAAGATCAGCTTCATCCACCCCCTTACGAGATAAGATGGACTTAGCCAAGAGGACAGTCAGTCTTGTGTCGTCAGTTACCTCTGCGATCCTCCACGTATATTGGCTTTGAGGTTGAATTGGTGTCATGAAATCGTCTACAAGCTTGCCATAGCGCTTTTTGATCTCTGGAGGCCAGTACCCCTCAGTCATCTTTCCCATTGCATCGCCAACAGCCACGCCATAAAGTGCTGCTTTGGATCTCCTTAGAAGTTCTTCATACCTTTCCATTGTTAAGATGAAAGAAAGTTACCTATTCAACTTTACTTTTAGGAGCTAAGCTACATGCATCTCTTAGTAGGGAGTCCTAAGCTTAATATCAAGCTTAACCTGGCTCTAAACAGTCATTAACTTGCTCTGGTTGCAATAACTATTTATTTCGGCATTTCTTTTATACGTGATGGAAGAAAGCGTCGTCGAGAAGCTCAAAAGGGTTGGACTTACAGAGTACGAAGCAAAAGTATACCTCTGCTTGCTTAGAAATCATTTAAACAGTGCAACAAAACTTTCAAAGAAGTCTGGAGTCCCTAGAACAAAGATTTACGCAGTTTTGAGGTCATTGCAGCAAAAGGGATGGGTAAAGATTTACTCAGGGGCACCTCTTTTGTTTAGAGCAGTCGATCCCAGCAAAGTCTTTGACAGGATCAAGAGGGACTATGAGGAGTTTCTTGAGTCTATTCAGACGACGCTTAGTGAGGAGGTCACTGAGATGAAGGATAAGTTTGTGATAAAGAAGTTTGATTTAGGTCTTAAGGGTTTGAAGGAAGAGATAAGGAAGGCCAAAAACCATCTGGATAAGCAATGCAACGACCGATTTTCTGGAAAGAATAAAAGATGCGTTTAGTGATGATGCAGAGATAAAGGTCATCCTCTTCCCAGGAGAGCGAAGAATAGAAGCAGAAAATGTTCAATTTAGAGAAGCCGAAGTTGAGATAGTCTGCATAATCAGAGGCAGAGAGGTACCCTCAACATCCCTCATCTTGGATGAGGAAAGGGTCTTCACCGTATTTCAAGATCCAATCGATCAGAATTACATTGTAGATGAAATGTTGTATGAGGACTGCAATAAGTGCTTCTTAGACTGGTGTACAATGAGTTGGAAGGCAACATAGGGAGGCTAAAGCGAATGCCTATCGTGGAAGGAAGATATGAAGCCAAAATCTCTACCGTTTTTAGTACAGTAGAGGAGGGAATAGAAGAGATCAAGAACAGACTCCTAAGATCGCGGAAGGTAAGAATCAATAACATTCCAATGAAGCTTCTTGAGGAATTAAAGCCTTTTTTGACTGATAAAGACCTGAAAGTAATATTGCCATTTGGAGAAAAACCTACGGAAGAACTTAAGAGGTTAGGTGATGTGGCAACGACTAAATCTAGGATATACGTAGATTTCAAGGGCAAGGAGGCTAATACAGGCTCAATTTTGTTTTCAACAGTAATCTTTAATGTGATATGGCTTGGTGATGAGATATATGAAGTATCAACCATGGAATACAGCTCCTGCGTTAAGTGCATGGGTAGGACCTTTGAGACTGCTTGGAGATACTC
>QMVZ01000230.1 GCA_003661365.1 Thermoproteota archaeon
GCAGGCCAGGATTTCTGGTATGTCATAAGGATGAATTTCCTTCAATCTTAGTTCTAGATCCTTGAATTTCGCCCTAGAGGTTTTCATTATCATTAGCACTTCTTCTTCGGCCCTTACCTCCTCCTGCCACCAGTAATAACTGTTTATTCCTGGGATAAGGTTAGCACACGCTATAAGCCTCTCTACCACCAGCAATTTTGCCATTTCCTTGGCGCTTTCCATATTTGGGGCAGTACTAAACACTAAGATTGGTTCTTCATCTTTGAGATGCGTGGCATTCATATAGATTCCACCTTCAAGTTCTATGGGATAAAATTAATTCCTTTTGAACTCGGAAACTTGGTCTCACTTTTCTGCCATTTCCCTCAGTCTGCAGAAAGAGCAAACCTCTAGTCTGGTTGGATAGCCACACCTCGAGCAGAGCCTCATGTTCTCCTCTCTCCTATCCATGATGGATGAGAGCCTCACCAGCTTTCTCAAGGACGTGATCAGGTTCACCTTGCTTTGGGGCCATTTCTTTTGAACATCATCGAACAGAGGCTTTAGGAATATCTGTTTCGTTTCCTTATGATATGGACACTTTTTGGGGCAGTATTCTGCGCCTATTACCTTCAGATATGTGAGGGAATCTACATCGTTCAGCCAAAACAGAGGTCTGATCCTTCCAACCAGCTTGAGCCTTGGAATTGGGGGCAGGACAGAATCCAATGTGTTTAGAAAAGAGATGTTATGGGTAATCAGGTTGTTGAACGCGAAATAAACCATGTCGTCCAGATTATGACCTGTTGCAACGAAGTCATATTTCTCCTCCCATGCAAGCTTGTTCAGCAAGTACCTCCTGACAATCCCGCAAGCTTGACAGAGCGTCCTAACCTTTTCAGCCAAATCGGGAATCGTGAAACCATACTCTTCTTTTAGGGAGATCACGTGTTGTTTTACCTCTGTTCTTATGCAAGCCCTTTCGAATATCTCGTAGCAGTCCTCCACACCCGGAAAGCCTAAGTCTATGTGAACGGCGCCAATTTCTAGATTAAACTCCTCTCTAAGAGCTGAGAGTGCATATAATGCAGAGATGGAGTCCTTTCCACCGGAGACCCCTACCAAAATCCTCCTTCCTCTGCCTGCCCTCTCCAGAACTCTCTTCACTCTCTTGTAAAAGTAAGCTAGAAAGTGCTCGCCGCAGAGAGCGGCTCCCAAATTCGGGACAAAGTGCTCAGCAACCTTATTACAGTATTTGCAACTAACTGTCAAGCTTTATCCCCTTAACCTTAAGTTTCATGTTTAACGTTTACCGAAGAACCACTGTTTTCAGATCTTATTAGTTGTGGTAGGGCTCTGATGATCAGCTTGCATTTCTCTAAGAACTCTTCCGGCCCAACTGTATCCCCTGCTGGGCATTCTTCATCTATCTTACATTTTCCCTCCTCAACATCATAAATAACAGGATAAGCCCTACAACCAATTGGCCTGTTCTCGTACACCCTACAAGCCCCTCTTTCGTTTAAGAAAAAACACATTCCGTTTTTATTTTTCAGCCTTAGATATCCATCTCGATACTCCGAGAATTCCTCAAGCTCATACCCTAAAGCTAGAAGGTTTTTGACGTCTTCTTTCGTTAGTATCATGTCCGTCTCAACGCAACATAAGTAACAGTCTGGAACGCATCTCACAGAGTCCACCATCAGAAAGAGTTATTTAATTTAGCTCCTTTCAGCAAGCATCTTTTCTATCAGTTCTTTTGCCTCATCTGCATTCGTTATGGAAGAGAAGGATGGTACAATGAAAACGCCCTTTACGATGAGGTAAAGGGTCGAAGTCCCAAACCTCTTGTCCCAGAACCCTCTCCTAATGACCACCGATTCCACTTCAGAAAAATCAATTGTCCTAACAGAGAGATCGAATACCCCTCCAAGTATTACGATCCTCTGATTTGTGATTATGTACTTGACCCTTTTCAGGGAAAGAATGCTTGCCAGGGGAGGTATTATTGCTAGAAGGTATCCTACGACTGCTATTATCCCCGGAAAAATCAAGAGAACCAAAGGCGCACCTTTTATTTCTAGGATCACGGCTGTTGCTGGTATAGCGAAGAAAAGCCCTACTATTGTGAAGATTAATGATTTTCCTATGTATGGAGCCGTCTCCGGACGCTCACTCCAAAGTACACTCTCACCCGATCTTAGGCTAAAGGGAAGTTGTTCTCTTGACATCAACCTTTCTCAAAATCAACTTATTTAAAAGCTAGATGGCAGACTAGGGATGATTTGAAACAAAGGATGGGTGCTTTACATAAGATGTTCTATGCGGAAGATTCCTCTAGCCTTTTGGCTAAAGCCTGACCTGAACTCGTTAGTTTTATGAAGTTCCCATCTGGCCTTTTTATGACTTTTAGCAGACCGGCTCTTTCTAATGTGCGGCAACGTCTCCACGCTGTTGTCTTTGATCTTCCTATTTTCTGGGTCAATTCCTTGAGGTAAAGGCCTCCTAATGAAAGTTCCTTTAATATCTTCTTGTCCATTTGATCCAGCTTTTTCTTCTCCCTACCTCTCCTCAGAACGAGGGCTAAGACAACAGGAACAAAAACTATTGGGAGTAGAAACCACAAGAACTTCAACCAGTCTCTGCCTTGCTCACCTTCAATTGCGGAGGGGTAGGTTTGTACGTAGCTAACCCATGTTGCCTCCGGAGGCATGAGCACCTTAATTCCCTCTTCCTCCTTCCCTGTTATTATCGTTTCAGGGACATCGGACAAGCCGACGATCCTGGCATTTTTAGGCAGAGTTAGAAGCACCTTTGCCGGTATTGCA
>QMVZ01000231.1 GCA_003661365.1 Thermoproteota archaeon
GCTCTCCCTACTGAAAAAGTGGTTGAACTACTGAACTCCATAAAAGCACCTTAACAAGGGTTTCAGGTGACCAATTCTAAACGACAAATAGCATGCTTTATGGGATAGGATGTAGTGATAGCTTGATTTTGAGTTTTTGGTAGGTTATAGGCCTTAATCTCCTTGCTACACGTAAATTTAGACATCTTGTCTTTTTCAAACGATTCAGACAGTTACAATTTGTCTATCATTCAAAATATCAGTAATTTTATGGCGTAAAGAGACTGGGACCACAAAAGAAGAAATTTAAATTTTAAAATAAATCAGAGTCAAGTAGATGAACATGTTCGGTAAAAAATTTCTAGTATGCGTTCTAATTCTTCTTACAGCAATAGCACCGTATTTTCTCAGAAGGACAAACGCACAGGATCAAGAAATGGTATTCGTTATGGCCTATCCATCAGACATAGGCGAAATGAACCCTCTGTTCCCAAGAAGCGAAAGGACAAACTGGTTCTTGATCCAGATCTATGATGAGCTTATCGCATATGATGAACAACTTAAGCCCATTCCTTGGCTTGCGGAATCTTGGGAAGTCGACCCAAATGGTAAATGGGTTGTCTTCCATATTAGAAAGAATGCAAAGTGGCACGACGGGCAGCCACTAACTAGTGAGGATGTTAAGTTCACGTTTGAATATTGGAAAAATGCTCCAGAGGATGCAAGTGGTTGGACCATCCTACAGAACATAGAGAGCGTAGAACTCGTGGACGACTATACCGTCAGGATAAACCTCAAGGAGCCAGATGGTTTTGCTCTAGAACACTATGGAGGCTATTACATACTTCCAAAGCACATCTGGGAAGGCTATGCCGCAGACGATGCTAGGTGGGATGATCCTAACGACAAGCAAGCCCACATAGGATCCGGTCCATTCTATTACGTTGAGAGAGTACCAGACGAGTACATAGTCATGAAGAAGTTTGAGGATTGGTGGGGCAAAGACGTATATCAGCTTCCAAACGTAGATGTACTCAGGATTGAGGTAATAAGAGGTCAGGCAGCCAGAATCTTGGCTATGCGTGAGGGAAAGGCAGCAACTGAGCGGTATGAGCTTTGGGGAACGGATGTTAATACTGTAATCGAAGCTCCCGAAACTGATGTGATAACAGGGGTAGCCAGCCAGTGGGACTATGTCCTTGGATTTAACCTGACAATACCAGGGCTTGATGACGTCAGAGTGAGAAGAGCTATAGCTTACGCTATCGATAGAGACGAGATAATTAAGATAGCCAGGCTAGGTTGGGGAACTCCAACTTGGAGCGTCATTCCAGAAGCTTTCTATCCTCTCTACTATTCTGAAAAAGGAAGGTTCCCAGAACATGATGTTGACAAAGCAAATCAGATTCTTGATGAGGCAGGATACCTCGATGTTGATGGAGACGGCATAAGAGAGTTTCCAGGAGATCCGAACAAGGAACTCAAGTTTGACATGATGGTGCTCAGCTGGGACGACATTTCGGTCGATGCTGGAGCAGCAATTGCCCAAGAACTCAAGAAAATAGGCATAGAGATAGAAGTTGCTATAACAGACGATGCAGTCATGTATCCAGCTCTATATGCGTTGCCAAGGAACTATAGGATGTACGAGATGAGTCATGGCTTCGGCCCCGTTCCAGACCATGTCTGGTACAGAATGCACTCCGCTAACGACATTGACTGGGGAGATAACTGCTATGGGTTGCACAGCGAGGAAATGGACAGAGCCCTAGACGAGTTTATGAGAGCTACCAGCTTAGAAGATAGAAAGAGGGCAGCAGAAAAAGTACAAATATTGGCTACCGAACTAATACCTTACATACCTCTCTTCTTAAGCGACGATACACACGCAATCAGGAAGGAATGGGTCAACTACACCATGCTGCCTGGTGGACCATTCACCTCCTACAACAGGCTCACAATGCTATACATTTACAACGCTGAGATGATGCCAGCTGTAACAGAAACACCATCACCAACTCCGGCTGCAACACCTGCTCCAGCTCCTGGGGTAAACTGGACTTTAGTCGGAGGATTGGCAGTAGTAGCCCTAATAGTAGGTATAGGCATAGGATTCGTCTTAACAAAGAAGAGATAACCTAACTCTCCCCTTCTTTTTTATTTTTTATTTTTGTTCTTGTTTATTAGCTACCTGTTAGCGAAAGCAGGTGAAGTATAAAATGGGATGGCGACAATATCTCTCAAGAAGAGCTATTGAAAGCTTCATAACCTGGTTCTTAATCATTACTTTCAACTTCTTCCTATTCAGGGTTATGCCAGTAGACCCCAGATCTATGCTGATCCATGAAGCAATGGATCCTATGGTAAGACAGAAAGTCATAGAAAGATTTGGCCTTGATAAGCCACTAATAGAGCAATATTTTCTTTATTTGAGAAATCTACTTAAAGGAGACTGGGGAATAAGCTTTTCTCACTTCAATGAACCAGTTATCAAGACCATATTTGGTCACAGGTTTAGGAACACTGTTATTCTCATGGGATCCTCCCTAGCAATAAGCATCGTAATAGGTATCATCGTTGGGGTAATAGCAGCCTCAAAGAGAGAGTCTTTGATGGATAGATGCTCAACAGTTTTCTTCTTAGTGACATACAGCATGTTCATAGGATGGATAGGGCTAATCATACTTTACATTCTTGGCTTTAAACTGGACCTAATACCTCTGGCAGGGACTATAACTAGAGGGAAACATCACGCGAACTTCCTTGATTACGCTATAGACTATCTGTGGCA
>QMVZ01000232.1 GCA_003661365.1 Thermoproteota archaeon
AACTAAAGACACTAGAAAGTAAAGGGCAATGAAACCGAGAAAGGTCTTTCCGCCCTTTCCCATAGCTTCGGTTCCAGCCTTTAAGGACTCGAAAACTTCCTTATCATCGATGACGGCTGGTGCAAGCCAGATATAGAAGATCGTTGAAGCCACCGTCATAAGTAACGTAGACACTGAACTGATCATAATCAGGATCAAGGTGGATATTTGAGGGCTCGGGAGCGTATGCGCCAGTATTGTAAGCAAACTTATACCCCCTACAAACATGGAGAGCGCCCATACGAGTACAAGATAAATGAGACCTATGCCCAACACCCTCAAGAAGTACCTTTTGATACCCTTACCCCAATCGCTAAGCCCTGTTTTTCCCTCTAGAATAACCTCCCTAGTCATGCTTACTTGACCGAGAATAACTAGAAAAGAGATTATCAGATTCAAAAACAAAACACCGAAGACTGTGAAGGCATACCTCATCAACTCTAGTGCAGATGCCCCAGAAGTCGGGCTGTCTGGAGGCGACCCTATTACAAATAAAGTAACAAGCGAGAAGACCATCGAAACAAAAGGTGGAAGTATCAAGATAGGGTTCGCGCGATACATAGCTGAACTCTTCTTAACAATATCAAATAATCTCACATCCATCCTCCCATCAGTAAATTTGGGGGTGCTCTATAAATCCTTTACGCTCTCTGGCCGGACGGTTTATTCTGGCAGGCAGAAGAGTTTTATAGGTTGGCTCAAAGCCGAGAGCATAAAGCTATAGAAAAGGTCTTCAAGGCTGCAGGCACGATTATATCTAAGATTAAAGGGTACGCCGAGTCGAGAGGTAGGAAGGTCTGGGTTGGCTCTCAAGCCCAAACAGATTTTCCATACCCAACGCCTAAACTCGATTTCGTAACGGCTTCACCGTCCACCACGGAGATCAGGGGAAAGGAAGCTCAACGAAGATTGGTGGCTGGAGAAGATAAGTAGAATCAGAGAGAAGTATGGCGAGGTTCCAATATTCGCGTTTATTGAATGGTCATATCCAGCCAGCCCACTCACCCAAGAGATCCTGCTAGGCGTATTTAGCCGATCTTTGAGCGGAGAAGAGCAGAGTGAACTTATAAGAGCCCTTGGCGAGTTCTTCAAAGAGAATGGAGTGATATTTATTTATCCCGTTCATGGAGGGTTTATTGGAAGAGATGCAACAAAACCTGTCTTCAGTAAATACTATAAATCTGATGCCTTAGCCCCAGAATTCCAGACCTATGAGACAATAAAAGAACTTGCCCAGAAAAAAGAAGAGTGAAAAATGATACGTGTTCACCCCACGTTCAAATAGGGAGGTGGTAGTAAAATATGAAAATTGCTAGGAGAAAGACTGTTCTATGGGTGTTTACCGTATTGGCGCTCACAAGTCTGTTAGCTACCGCTGCTCTTGCATACGTAGTGGAGGACGATGATCAAGATGTCGGTGTATATTCGTGGGCATGGGCCTACGTTAAGGGCGACATATGGTGGGATGAGGAGACGGGAATGTATTGGGTAACTTGTCTTGATCGTGATCATGACTATTGGATATTCGATAACTATCCACACGGGTACAGAGAAATAATAGAGAAGGGAGATCCGCCTGTCAACGAGAGCCAACCACATTCAGCAGATTCTCGTACAGTGGTCAAGCTTATGAATAAGGGTAAAAATATGTGGATTCAGAAGCATACGCTTGTGTAGCAGCGTAAAGAGAAAATTTTAATATTTTTCAACTCCCTTTTTTATTTATTTTTTGGATATCAAACTAAACTTGGCTTGGCTAGGTGATGTGAACCGTGTTTTCGATCGGACGCGTTTTGATATTAGCTTCCTTTGTTATTGTCTTCATGTCTCCTTCTATTGTTGTGGGTGCTCAGCCTTCATGGCTTAGGGAGGGCGTCTACGTAGTTTACAGGTTTGAATGTGCTTACGTCTTTGAAGGTAGGGAGCTTGGAGGTTCCATAAGGATTCGGCCCATCGGCAGCGGCTATTATAAGTGGGAGGTCGTTGAGGTTGAGGGTAGGCTAGCAGTTTTGAACGTAACGTTAAAGACAGGGGGCCTCGTTAGAAGCGTTCTGGTTACGATCAATACGGAGACTATGGACCTTTTGGAGGATAGTAGGGTTTGGGGTAAGGCCTGGCTCTGGATAAACCTCGCGAAGCTTCCAGCCTCGTACCCTGATAATACGGTTGTTAGGAACATAACCGTGGTTATGAATTAGCGCGCGCTGCGCCACAGCCGGCGCATCCGACCGTACTTCCAACGGCCTTTCAATTCCCCTTATATGGGATTTCTCTTTGATAGCCTTAAGAAAAGTAATACAACATTTATCTGAGAACATCTTTCAATTCCCCTTATATGGGATTTCTCTTTGATAGTGGGAAGGAGTTCTTGCTAATGGGACGAGAGTCAGCTTTCAATTCCCCTTATATGGGATTTCTCTTTGATAGATGCTGATGATGGTGATATTAGCGACTGGAGTATTACCTTTCAATTCCCCTTATATGGGATTTCTCTTTGATAGGCTGTTGCAGATGAAAGCGATAATTCTTTGCCTTCTTCTTTCAATTCCCCTTATATGGGATTTCTCTTTGATAGGAAGAGAATCGCGTAGTAAAACCTAATCTCTACACTCCTTTCAATTCCCCTTATATGGGATTTCTCTTTGATAGACTTTGATGTGGACGAGAGCGTTTTGACCGTAAATCACTTTCAATTCCCCTTATATGGGATTTCTCTTTGATAGAATA
>QMVZ01000233.1 GCA_003661365.1 Thermoproteota archaeon
CTTGGGATTCGCTCTAAACGTGGCTGCATACGAGCTATCCCATATCGCGAAGATTCCAGTAGATTTCAAACAACCTAAGACTTCTGGACCCTTGGAGCAGGAGAAGGACATGAAAAAGGCTCTAGAAGAGCTTAGCAAGAAGAATCCTCTTGTGCCGTTGGATTCTGGGGAATATTTTGAGACGGTGGAAACGCTAGGACCAAAACCTACAAAGCTCGAATACGATCTCGATAAAGAACCTAAAATTGTAAGGACAGATCACGCCAAAAAAGACGTTGAGCTGGCAAAAAAGCAACAGAAAGAGTGGGGAATTGCAAAAGAGGGGGACATAATAGAAGACATTCAAAAGAATTACAGGGGAAGAAAGAAGCTTGTAGGCGATTTAAAAATAAGCAGTAAGATAATCGAAATAGAGTCAGCAACTAGCATAACCTATAAAGATAATTCAACTTACGAAAAAGGGCATATAATAAAACAGTCGCTAAAAATGATTAAATGGAATAGAGGCTTCAAGAACTACATACAGTTTATCCATGGGAAACCTCAAGATAGTATTATACAATTCTTGGAACAGATCGGAGCAGAAGAAGTACTAGGAACCGATCAAATGCTTTGGAAGCTTCCAGATTTCTCAGAAGAGACTATAAGAAGGTATTTCAAGTTTCTTTCCGGTAAGCGGACACGGGATGCAGAAACCATGCTGAACTGGATTAACGAATTCCTCAAAAACCCAAGGGAGCTTGTCATAAGAAAAATGCCAAGAGGCAAAGAAGTGGAATTATGGAAAAGAGCGCCGCGATGGAAAGAAGACCTTGCGAGAATTTTGAAAGATATTTTGGTGGAAAAGCTTAAGGTTCCGGGCAATTAATTAAGTTAAAGAGGTGGTACATGTTGGGGTGGTTAGATTATTATCTCGAGGAGGATAGAATGGAAAGAGAAGCAGAAGAGACGCCTGGGTATGGTACGAGTATATCAGCTCAGTATCTTGAGTTTTTTGGGCAAGTTCTTCGCGAAAAAACGAAGAAATTCTTGGAAAACGTCACAGTTCTCGACAGAAATTTTCTAAAACAGCTCAACGACAAAAAAATAGGTCTCTCTGTCGACGGAGACCCATGCATATCCTTCGATTGGCCAGCTCTTTTACCTAGACTTTTCTTCAAACTAGTTCATATATTTGGATACCCCTCACTAAGAGTTTCTATTGGAGATGAGGCAACCTTCCGCTACCTCTTCGATTACAAGGGCCATATAATCGAGGTCAGCGATAACAAAGGTTCTATAATCTTCGCACACATGACTCCCTACTCAATTGAACAAGAAGACGTTCCCCCACAAGAAGGCGCAAAGGAGATCCTTGAGGAGTTTGTTGAAAATCTCCTTCAAATAGTGATGGACGTGACTCCCTTGCACTATGGAGGCGTAAGAATATTCCTTTAATGATTCACGATTTCTAACCTATTTTAGAATAGCTCAGGAGCTACTTTTTATGGTTCAGTAGTCCTTTAGTATAGAGCAAAAATTGAGAATAAAAGAGTTCTCTAAGCCCTTTCTTTTAGCCATCTTTCTCATCTCCCTTTCTGCTTCCCTTGCTGAGAATCTCTTGAATATTCACAAACGTTCAAATATTGTATGGATTTCAATAACTGCCTTTGTATTGCTATGGTCCTTCTTCGATAAGGAGATAAGGGAAACGTTAGGAAACAGGCTTAACATCGCTTTATTAATCCTTCTTGGGTTTCTAACGGGAATAATCTACTTCTTGCTTTGAACAGAGCTTCCTTGAGATCATTTTTGAGAAAATTAAATACCAGTGTAAATCTCAACATTCATCTTCTTTGAAGCTTCCTTTGCCTTTCCCTCTGCATATGGAGTGATCACGAGGAGCCTCGAAGGACTTTTACCCGTTACCTTTTCATAGAATTCCGCCTTTCTCTTGAATGTGTAAATATCAGAAGCCCTTGCATGGGAAATAATTTCAACTAAGATAATTTTTCCATCTTTGATGGCCATGTCTACCTCAACTTGACTTGGATATCCATAAACAAATCCTTCCTGATCGAAATGTTCCCATTTCTCAACAATTAGGCCAAATTTCTTCTCAAGAAGTCCCTTTAGCCCTTCTTTAAATGCTTCTTCTGTTATTAATCCCCATCTCGTACCTAGCGCAGAAATGTGCCTTTCCATAAGGGCAAACCCTCTATTCATATTCTCCCTAAGCTTAGCAAGCTTATCGTCGTGTCTGTCTAGCCTCTTAAGGATCTCTTCCATCCCTATTAGTCCTACAACTGCGTATCTGAACTCTAAGTCCTCTTTAAGCAGTTTAAGCACCTTTCTCTTCACTCGGCAATCTCAGACATTCGTTAGAAGTCATGCTTGAAGGAATTATAAGTTTGGTACTCATGCCGTATTTAATAAACTGAGTTCTAATTTTTCTAAGCGCTGACTTTGGTAGCCGATCTTTCACTTAAGAGACAAACTCTCCTATCAATTCCAGTTGTCTCTTGTACAACTAGATGATTTGAATCAACTGTTTTGCAAGATACAGTCATCTTTTTTAGGAAAAAGAAGAAACAAAGCGTATGAAAGCGAGGGTAGGTACATTAATCGTCCTAGCGATCCTGATATCCCTGCCTTCGCTTCTCTACGTGGAGACAGGAACCTACGGGAATTCATGGGTGGTATATGAGAGGCCATCCGGCAAGATCCTAGGCAGAGAGAGGATCTCCTACTCCGGACCCAATTCAGCTATGGTTTACGAC
>QMVZ01000234.1 GCA_003661365.1 Thermoproteota archaeon
ATCTATCTTGTCCTTGTCGTAAGGTACCCCCGCCTCCTTAAGACACTCTATTAAGTTCTTGTAGAACTCCTTTATGTTATTTGGAGGACTCCTCACTACATTTCCCTTGGAATCCTTCTTCTCATTGATCGCGCACCATATATGCTTGAAGTCTATCGAAATCCCGTCATTGTCTTGATCATTTACACGGTTTGCTGCGCCATCGAACAAGTCCCAGAGAATTCCAGCTATGGAAAGCTCGACGTCTTCGCCCTTGTTGGTAGCGTTTACCCATTTGTTCTCGCTTTCCTTCCAATACTTGCCTTTTTCTATGTCAAATCTGACGTCGTCGTTGTTTCCAGGCTCCTTGTCCCAGTACTCCGGATCCTTCTGCTTTACAGCCATGGAGAAATGGGCCCATCCCTCAGATAATGCCAGTTTCTTACCTTCCTCCTCAGCAAGATCCTTTAGATGGTCCTTGATGGCTTGAGGCACGTTTGGCGGCAATCCCGCAGCCTTTAGCATATCCTCGGCTGCCTTAAGGTACTCCTTGTATTTTCTGTCACCGAGGTGCTCATCTATCCAATGCCCTCCGCCAGCAAGCTCATTTTTAGCCTTCTCGTGCCAGATGTAATGATCGAGCTCGTGAAGTATGACATCCGTATCCCAGACATCGGATCTGAGCAAGGTTATCGTGCTGGTGCACCACGTGTAGTAAGAACCATCTCCAATCCTCACGTCTGGAATATCTATTTCGGCTCCATGAGCCTGAGTCCCTATCATCTTGATGAGGTTAAGCTTTCCGTACACGAACTGAAGCTGGATCCAGATTTCATGCAGCTTATCTATATGGCTTTGGATCTGATCCTTGAGGTTTTGGGTTGTTGCAAGGTCCTTTGCCTTGCTTAGAGTGTCCACTATATTCTTGATCTCCGATTTTACTTTCTCAATTCCCTCTATGGCCTTGTCTATGTCCTTGAAAGCAACTAGGTCTGTGAGGGGGTATGTAAGGTCAGATCCTGCATAAAGCGCACTGCTACTAGCGTCAGAGAGCAGCTCTTTTAGCTCCCCAGTTTGTGCGTCAGACAGACTTTTCAGGTCTTCATACATCTTCAGAAGCTTGTCTATCTTCTCTCTTATCGCCTTTACCTCCGGAACGAACTCTTCCTTTATAGAGCCGTTGGAGAAGACGTACTCCTTCTTTTCGCTGATACCCTTGTCGTCAGCAAGGGTTACTGATACTACTATGGGCATTGAGATGTATTCTAGATCGTAATGATGCTCTACGATGGGACCTTCAGCTGTTTTGCCGTCCCCGAAATCCCAAACCCACTCAACAATCTCTCCGTCAGGATCATAGGATTCTGATGCGTCAAAAGAAACGTATCCCGTCTCAGGGTTGTAAGAAACGACTTGAACTTGTGGAATCGGGGGCTGATCAACGTAGATCCTAACAGCTATCTCGCCCGTCTGTCCAATGAGGTCATAAAGGGTTATCTTGATGATGTACCACCCGCTTGGAAGACCATATGTGTCCCACATTATTGTCCTAGTGGACCTTTCAACATCATAATCTGGATCGAACCCATCGTCCTCTCCTATCAGGACCCAGGAAGTCCCGTCAAAGTATTCCGCCTTTGCTATTGGGAGCAGAGAACCCCCGACATCTGAAAGTTCGAAGAAAACAATTCCGCCAACAACAGCGCTTTCAGGCCTAAACAGGTTAACTTCTGGTTGAGGGAATGGCGTTGGGCCTACAAGTTCTCCGTAAGTGGAGTGAGCGAGCCTCGTCAGGTTCCTGTCATTTCCTGCGATGATCCAGATCACTTGGCCTTGGGCGTACGGGTTGAACACCAGAAACATCCCGTAGTTTCCCCTTGTCTCCAAGTACTGCCTTACGTCCTCTGATAGGAGCTGGTCTACTATGGGTCCCACTCCTTCTGGCGCTTTGTGACCTCCCAGAATGACTATTATTGGAAGTTCCTTGTAATCTTGGAACTGCTCTGCCGTAACGTGAATTACTCTGTAGCCCCTTGCTTCCAAACCAGAAACGAAATCCTCTGCCAATGGAAAGTCTATCGAGTTTGCTAGGACAACGATAACATCTTCCTGCGCGCGATTTTTCGAGAAGTTTAACGAGAAAACAACAATTATAGCCAGAAGAAGAGAAACCCATCTTTTACTTAACTCAAACACCCGTTTGTTATTGAAGATACCTTCAATTTAAATCGGATTACGATAAAGACCCAGATTTTTCACAATCCCTTGTGGACCATCAACAACTCCATTCAAGGGAGAAAACTGAATCAACATGCAAACACAGCTGTTAAGCGATTTTTTAAGATATGACTGCGAGCATCCAATGGAATGTCCGAAAAGGCTAAGGAAATAGCTCTCAGTTGGATATCCGAGAATGAGTCCCGTCTGATCGAGATAAGCGATAAGATATGGGAGTACGCCGAGTTAGGCCTCATTGAATACAAATCATCTAAGTTGCTAGCTGATGAGCTGGAAAAAGCCGGCTTTAAGGTTGAGAGAGGAGTTGCTGGAATGCCTACCGCCTTCGTGGCAACATACGGCTCTGGAAGGCCAGTGATAGGGATAATGGGGGAGTACGACGCGCTTCCAGGATTGTCTCAGAAGGCTGTTCCTTGGAGGGAACCAATAAAGGAAGGAGCTCCCGGCCATGGGTGCGGCCATAACATCCACGGAACTTCAGGAATGGCTGCTGCGATTGCGGTAAAAGTTGCTATGGAGGAAGCAGGGCTTAAA
>QMVZ01000235.1 GCA_003661365.1 Thermoproteota archaeon
CCTTCCCTTGTTGACATATGGCCCAGCTCTAAGTACTTGGAGAGGGAAGAGTATGAAATGCTTGGCATAGTTTTTGAAGGGCATCCTGAGCTGGAAAGGTTGTTATTACCAGATGATTATGAAGGACCTCCCCCGCTTAGAAAGGAATTCAAGATTAAAACGGAGGGGATTCAGGCTTGAGTGAAGAACGGACAATTGAACTACTGATAGGTCCTCAGCACCCTTCTTCTGGTCATATGAGGTTGGTTGCTGAGGTTGATGGCGATGTGGTGGTGAAACTTAAGCCGAACATAGGATATGTTCATCGAACGGTCGAGAAGCTTGCGGAGACAAAGAAATACATTCAGATAATACCCTTAGTTGAAAGACCATCCCTTGCAGATACTGCAAATCACAATCTAGGGTACGTGCTTGCTTTAGAAAAGCTGCTTGGGGTAGAAGCCCCTCCAAGAGCCCAGTATCTCAGAACCATTCTCGCCGAGATGAACAGGATCCACAGCCACTTCTACGGAATAGGTATACATGGGATCATGTTGGGCTCCTCAACAGTGTTCATGTGGGGCTTCGCTGACAGGGAAATCATGATTGAAATGGCCCAATTGCTCACGGGTGCTAGGTTAACCTACTCCTACATCATACCTGGAGGCGTGAGAAGAGACCTGCCACAGGGCTTTGAGGATGAAATGGAAAAGGCTCTAAGATATTTGGAGAGGAGATTGGAGGATTATGACAAGATATTCATAAAGAATCCTGTTACTCGTGCGAGATTAGAAGGAGTTGGAGTGCTTAAGAAGGAGGACGCTATAAGGCTAGGGATCGTAGGACCTAATCTAAGGGCATCTGGGGCTCCTTATGACGTTAGGAGGATCAAGCCTTATTGTGCCTATCCAGAGCTGGAATTCGATGTCGTCGTAAGGGAAGAAGGGGATTCTATGGCTAGGCTGTTAGTGAGAATTGGTGAGATCAAGCAAAGTATGAGGATCATTAGACAAGCTCTCAAACAAATTCCTGACGGTCCTATCCTAAGCGAAAATTATCTAAAGATGATACCACCGAAATGGAAGGAGTTTATGGAGAAAAATAGGAGAGTGAAGTTTCCAGCGATCATGGCAAATTTGAGACCCAAAAAAGGAGAAGCTCTTTCCAGAGTGGAAGCCGCCAGAGGAGAGCTTGTGTACTATATAGTAAGTGATGGCACACCAACCCCATATAGATTCAGGATGGTAACGCCTTCCTTCAGAAATGTCGTCCTGTTTGAGCATCTAATACGTGAATGTAGGGTTGCAGACATCCCAGCAATCTATGGGAGTTTAGATTATTTCCCGCCGGAGGCTGATCGATGATGAATCTGATGGGGTTACTTAATTGGATCCTTAATCTGCTGTTCTCACCTTGGTTATTCGTACCTCTAATATTCCCAGGACTTGTAACCGTCTTCCTAGTTATTCTCTTCATAATATGGTTCGAAAGGAAGCTAGCAGCCAAGGTTCAACTGAGATATGGTCCTCTCTATGTACTAAAGCAGCTAGGTGGAGCCATACAGCTTGTAGCTGATCTTCTTAGGTATTTGTTTGCAGAACCAATAATTCCAGAGCGGACTGACAAGCTAGCCTTTGTATTCGGACCAATACTTCTTTTTGCTGCTTCTTTCATTCCCTCAGTTGCCATTCCAGTAAGTTCCTCTTTCTACGCCTTTAGGAGCGATATAGGAATCCTAATAGCCCTAGGTTTGTTGGTGTTTGGTCCTGCTATAACTCTAATTACTGGTTGGGCAAGCAACAACAAGTTCTCTCTAATCGGAGGGTTAAGAGAGGGTTATCTTACGATAGCGTATGAAATTCCACTCTTCCTATCTGCCCTTTCAATGGCTGCCCTGTATGGAACAATGGACTTAATTGAAATGGTAGAAGCACAGTCTAAAGGTCCGTGGGGAATTGTATTGAACCCTCTTGCTGCCTTTACCTTCCTGATTCTTTCGTTTATGTCCACTTCAAGATTTCCATTTGAGATAGTAGAAGCCGAAAGTGAGATTGTAATGGGTCCATTCACAGAATACAGCGGAATCCTATACGGTCTTACGATGGGAGCATCCTACGTTAAGTTCTACATTCTAAGCCTTTTGTTTACAATAATGTTCCTAGGAGGATGGGAACCTGTGCCAAGCTTTCTTGTCTTTAGCCCCATAGCACCGGGAGTAATTCTCCTAGTAAAGTCCCTCTTAGTGATAATATTTGGCGTCTTTCTAAGGGCAGTCTATCCACGATACAGAATAGATCAGGCTCTGAGGATGGGGTGGCACATAATACTCCCGTTATCTATTGGAGCTGTATTCCTCTCCCTAGGACTTCTCATATTAGGGGTGATCTCATGACAGAAAGAGGTTCTTTTCCAATAATTAAACTAGTTGATCATCTTGGAGCCTTAGGTACTGGAATTAAGTATCTTTTCCTCCCAAGAATGACTGTGATGTATCCAGAAGAAGTAATGAAGCTTCCTGAAGGATACAGAGGGATGATAAAATATAGCAAGGAGATTTGCATTAGTTGTGGGCTCTGTGCTCAGATATGTCCAGCTGATGCCATGAAAATGTACTTAGAAGAAACTAGTCTCGCTAAGGAAGAAGAAAAACAGGCGAAACCGAAGAGATATCCAGGAATTAACTACACAAGATGCATCTTTTGTGGATTTTGTGTTGATATTTGTCCTACTGGAGCAATAGAGCATGTTAGCATACATGATGTGGC
>QMVZ01000236.1 GCA_003661365.1 Thermoproteota archaeon
ATATTATCCTTTTCACTCCATATAAGGAACTTTTAGTAGCTTAGGGGCTCCACATCCTCCTTCCAAAGATGATAATGAACGCATAATTTTTTTCGCAAGTTCTGAAGTTCTTTTTAAAACTTTGGAGGGAATAATGTCTATATGAGCTAAGCCCAAGCATTTTTTATACTTAGGAGCTAGCTAAATGAAGAGATAAGACAAAAATCGTTAAATCTGGTTCATAAGGCAAGAGAAAGGTTAAAAGGACATGAAAGAGTTCTTCGGCAGCTAGTTTAAATTTAAAGGAGTTTTGCAAGGGGACCCAGATTTCGGCACATCTCTAAAAGGTTTTTCGAATGTTGCTGGTAAATTAATTCATTCGTTTAATCGGTTGCGCTACATCTCCGTGTGTCTCTCGTATTCTTCCCAAGCTTCCTCAAGCTTGAGTGGAGATTTCCTCAGAAGCCACCTTTCACGCCCAAGCCTGGTCCTATACTCATAGCGGCGTATCCACTCAACTGCCGCGATGATTCTGTCTCTGCTTCTCTCAAGGATTTCTATTACATCGGCTAACTTCCTTCTCTTCCTTTCTGAGAGGAACCCGATTTGCCTCTGGAATGCTTTTAGGTTATTTAACCCCCTTATCTGGAAGCGATAACAAGCCTTCGTTGCTCTGGCCACGCCCTTAGACGTCTTGATAACCTTGCCCTTGAGGTGTTGTACAATAATTTTGGAGCTAGTTATCCCGAGTTCAGCGAGCTTTAGTCGTACAATTTCTAAAAGCTCCCTATCAGTATTTACTAGGGTAATGCCATATGTGAAATATCCAATCTTGCTTATCGAGCCGTAACAACATCCCTCACAGTCAAAGAAGGCTTGAATGAACTCTCTAGGGTTCTTCTTCAAGTGGTTAAGCAGGTTCTCCCTAACTGAAAGGTGATCAACCAGCTCCCTGGATTGCACCCTAACGTAATACCTCCCATCCCCCAGCTTATTAACAGCATAAGGTTTCTCTCTCCCCATCACGATGGCCAACTTCCTGGCTGCCTCCTCCACCAACTCCCTGTCCTTTGCTTTCAGTGATAAGAACCTTCCCTTCTTGTTCACCTTTATCGAGCCGTCTCCGGCAAGCATACCAGCTATCCAGGCTATCTCCGGTCTTGAGAAGTCTGGCTTGTTGTATGGCTCCTTTTCTGGAGTGTGTATACCCCTGACCCAGTAGGAGATGTTGGACTTGCTTATCCACACCCCATACTTCTCCTCCACGATCCTCTGGATCCTGCTATAGCTAACCCCCCTCCTATGCAGGTCCCTGACGAAGTGGTAGAGTTCGATCCGAAGGTCATGAGGTATCCTTCTGCCTCCAGGAGTAGCATTGGTTCGCCTGAGTTCCTTTGCAGACATGAACTCTGCCATTAATATTCACTTAATAGAATATAGCTATATATAAACATTATTTAAAAATAAAAATTTTACATAATCAAGTTTAAATCCTATACTATGTTATGTAATCAAGATGTCGAGAGGGAAGGCGAAGGAGAAGAAGGAGCTTACCACCATCCAGATATCAAAGGAAACTAGGGAGATGCTGAAGGAACTGGGGAAGAAGGGAGAGACCTATGACGACATAATAAGGAGACTGATAGAGCTAGCCAAAGATGTGGAAAAGAGGTCTAAGTAGTCACATTAGGTGGGCTAGTGCATCTAGAAAAAGTCCTTTCCTCTTACAAGCATCTTCTAAGCCTCCTCCCACAGCTTCCTGTCACCGTAGCTTTTAAGCTCCTTGAATACCCTCCAAAGAAGCCCTTCCCTAAACCCGACCTCCTTATAGCCTGAGCATGCTCATATCCCTTCAGTTTTCATACTTTGCTTTGATTTCTATAACTTTATTTACTCCGAGTTCTTCTTGCTATTTCTTAATATGAGCGAGGATTTCAAGTGGATTAGGGAAAACATAGATGAGTTCCAACAGAAGTACTCGGGAATGTACGTTGCTGTTCATAAGGGCAAGGTTATTGCTTCTGGGGATTTCAAGAAGGTGTATGAGGAGGTAAACAGGAAGAAAGTAGATGCTATAATAAAGTACGTTTTTCCAGGGGACTTGGTGGTTCTATGAAGCTCACATTCCCTTTCACAGATTCCCTTTCACAAACGTGGATTGTAAACGTATATGTGAACCTAAACCCCGCACTTTTGGAAACGCAACTCTTTCATTTTTGTGGTAGGTTATTGTAGTAATCGTAATCCTTTGACAAACTTTAAGGAGTTTTCAAGTAACTTTTTTATCTCTTTATCGTTAAGCGATTCTGTTTTCCATTTTTCCCATAACAACAATGTGGAAGAGAGTATGCTACAAAGTTCCTCTTCTTTAGTATATCGCGTGAAGACGGATACTATATCTTTCTTCTTACTTACGCTGATGCCTTTGCTGCCAAGAAATAGCGCTGCAGTTCTGAAGATTAAACTAAAAGCCTGGCGAGTCCAACGTAATTTATTTTTCTTTGGCACAAGTTTGAAGGGAACCCATTCAAACCATTTGAAGCTCCTCTCTTTGTTTGAGACCAGTTCAAAAACTTCATCTAAGTATTTTCTTGCAGATTCCTTTTGTTTTTCTAGCGGTAACTTTGGAATAAGTTTCTTAATGTCTTGTCCCCAAAGAAGTTTCCCCTCTCTAATAAAGTTAGAGTATTCAAAACCCGCGCCTAAGAAGGACTTTCCCTCCTGAATCTCTTGGAGCGTAGTTGTAGAGACACCCAAAA
>QMVZ01000237.1 GCA_003661365.1 Thermoproteota archaeon
CCCTTAAAGAAGGCTTTGTGCCTCAGATGTGTTAGGTTGGAGGATAGAAAGGCAGATTATGCGGAATATCAACTTATCGAAGAGGATAGAAGAGATGAGGAAGTAATAAACGAGATAACGCTTCATCTCGCTGACGAGTAACCAAACCTATAAGTGTGGTGCCTCATAATCCAGTGGGAAGAAATATAGATGGGAGAAGCCAGGGACTCTTACTTGCTCTCTATGCGAGATATTCTCGAAAGGGTGGAAGATGAGAGAATTCTTTCCTTTTTGAAAGAATTGGGTGAGAGGGGCTCAATTAGCGTCGGGAGTTTTAAGGTTAGAAGGTTGGCAGCAGCTCTATATCACAATGCGGTTCCATCTAAACACGAGGAGATAAGCCTTCATCCTGATGTAAGAAGGATTCTTAGTGAAAGAGGGTTGCTTCCCCTTTTTACACATCAATCAAGAGCCATAAGGGCGATTAGGGAAGGTAAGAACGTCATCGTCGCAACGCCTGCGGCTAGTGGGAAGTCCCTAGTCTATTTGATTCCCATCTTCGAGAACTTTTTAGAAAACCCCAGGATGCACGCACTCTACCTTGCCCCAACTAAAGCATTAGAAAGAGATCAGCTCCTAAAGATAAGGGACCTTTCCAAGTCAATTGAAGGATTTGGAGTTGCAGCCTACGATGGAGGAACTCCAACTGAGGAGAGGATTGAGATCAGGAGGAATCCTCCGACCCTTCTCCTAACAAATCCAGATATGCTGCATTACGGCATCTTACCCAACCATAGGAGATGGAGTTCAGTTTTCTCCAGCCTCAAGTTCATAGTTCTCGATGAGGTTCATGAGTACAGAGGGATATTCGGGGCCCATGTAGCTAACATCCTAAGGCGGACGAAGCGTCTTGCTGAGATGTATGGGTCAAAACCCATATTCATCGCTGCCTCAGCCACCATTGCGAACCCCAAAGAGCACGTTGAAAGGCTAGTTGGTGAGAAGTTCGAGGTAATACAGGAGAGCGGTTCTCCTAAAACGGCTAAAATCATTCTTTTTTGGAATCCCGTCCCTGTTTTCGATCCTTACACCGATGCTGAGCGTCTTTTCATCGGGGCCATCTCAGCTGGTTTGAAGACAATTGTATTTTGTAAATCAAGAAAGGCAGTTGAGATCATGACACGAAACGTCAAGAGACACCTTCTCAGGCTTGGTAGGGAGGATCTCCTCGAAAAAATCGCGTCCTATAGGTCTGGTTATCTTCCAAAGGAGAGGAGAAGGATTGAGAGGATGCTCTTTTCTGGAGAGCTTAGAGGCGTCGTGGCGACAAGCGCGTTGGAGCTTGGAATAGATGTGGGGGAGCTTGATTGCTGTATACTAGTAGGTTATCCAGGCTCAAGGATTAGCACGTTGCAGAGGGCAGGAAGGGTGGGAAGGAGAGTTGGAAAGGCTGGAATAATCATAATGGTAGCTTTGGAAGACGCCCTTGACCAATATTTTGTGAAAAATCCAGGAGAGCTATTTTCCGGAGAGGTTGAGAAGGCATTTGTAAATCCTGAGAACGAAAGGTTGCTTCCAATGCACGTGCTGTGCGCATCCTCTGAACTACCCGTTAGGGAGGAGGATTCCACCTACTTCGGAAACAAGCTTCCTAACATTTTAGAGGGCTTAGAAAGAAAAGGGAAAGTGAGGAGGACTGCCTTTGGTTATGTCTCATTGGTAAGCAGACCTCACGCCGAGGTTAGAATAAGGTCAATAGAGGACCCGTTCACCTTGGTTAACGTAGATGCTGGCAAAGAGATAGGCCATGTGGATGGTGCTAGGGTTTTCAGGGAGTGCTATCCTGGAGCCATCTACTTACACATGGATAGAGCATATCTCGTTGTAGGCCTAGATATCGGTAACAAAAAAGTTCTTTTGAGGAAAACTTCGTTGAAGTACTACACCCAAGAACTCGTGTCCTCTGATGTGAGGATAACAAAGGTGTTGAAGGACTTCAGCAGGGGAGACATTAGGATAAAACATGGAGAGGTCAGAGTTACCGAGCGCGTCGTTGGATTTAGAAAGAAGCCTATAAAAGGGGGAGCATCGAGGGAAATCGTGCCTCTCTCCTTACCTCCTTATGAATTCGAATCTGAGGCCATATGGTTTGAGCTTCCGATGGAAATGTTGCGTTACGTAGAGGGCAAGGGTATGGACTTCCACGGGGGAATTCATGGGAGTGAACACGCTTTGATAGCTATGGCCCCCTTGTTCACCCTATCTGACAGGGCTGATTTAGGCGGTGTTTCAACTCCATATCACCCTCAACTTGGTGGTCCAGGCATCTTCATATATGAAGCATATCCAGGAGGCGTTGGCATAGTGGAAAAGCTGTACAACGATGTTTTTTCTTGGGTGGAGAAGACCTATATCAACATTAAAGAGTGCGCTTGTGAATCGGGATGTCTTAGCTGTGGTTTATTGAGCCCAAAGTGCGGAAATGAGAACCAACCCCTGGATAAGGAGGCTGCAAAGTCCATATTGCTTTACATCCTAGGAAAAGAGGGTGAGGGATGGAAATAGGTTGAAGGGGGCCTTACGTTCTTCTAGAACCGCTCTTGTAAGAATTTCTGAGGAAAGCAAGGTTCCTCTTATTGGTGCCATTCCATTTGGGTTGATAGATAGAGGAACAAACGTCATTCAGGTTAGGCCCTCATCCATGTGCCCCCTTTCATGCATCTTTTGTTCTACAGATGCTGGTCCAAA
>QMVZ01000238.1 GCA_003661365.1 Thermoproteota archaeon
AATGAGAGGAGTTCCTCTCCCCTTAAGGGCAAAATTCGCAGAATTTGGAGAAGTATGGGGGGAAATAGATGTTACGGAGCTTCAAAGAGCCAATTTTTCAATAAAAAGGGATGAAGAAGGCCTTTATGTGGAGATAAGGAGACCTTCACCATCCAAGCCCCTTGTCGTTTATCTCAGAAGAAAACCGGAGGGAGTTGATGTTCTCACCGATTTTGAGCTTGATTTCGATTATAGACTTAAACAAAGCCTACATAGGTTGCTGACAGGGGTACTATATAGATATGTGTCAGGAAAGCCAGAAGATTGGCGCTTCCCTTGTCTTAAGGCAGTAAGCCCGGAAGGGGTTAAAGGATACATAATCATCGGGCCAGATGCCTTCATTGGTCTCCCCAATCTCTAGGCTTTCGAGGTGCGTTTTATGGTTTACTATTTGAGTTCAAATGAAAAAAAGAGGCTTTTCAAAGGATATCTCAACAAGGCAAGGAGAGATCCGGTTTCAGATATGTGGAGGGGGTGGAGTTGGGACAGACCACCTGTCGAACCCCCTTACGATGACATCACTCTCTCAATATATGAGGTGGCTGGTCAATATTGCGAAAGCGGGAGGGACGTTTATCTTAGGAGAGTTGAGGGTATTAGAAGACCTCCTAACCCTAGAATGTTAAGGGGTTATGTGCTTCACAGGGTTGTAGAGGAGGTTGTAACCAGAGCAAAAGTCATTGTATATTCTGAGGGAAGAGTCCCAGGACAGTTTTTGATAGAGAGGCTGATGGAAGACAGCAAGAACGTTATCAATAAAATATTAGACCCCCTTGATTTGAGTAAGGAGAGTAAGGAACAGCTTAAGAGGAGGGCTCTTTCGCTTTGGAGGTTTGAGGCTTGGCAAATAGCAGCGAGCCTTGATCGAGTTTCTTCGTCACATAGAGAGATGGGTCTAGATGCATTGGTAAACATCGCAATACCTTTTGTCGTTGAACATAAGCTAGACGGTTCTTTTCTTGGCCTTAGCGGAGAACTTAGGGTTGATGCTATCTCCATGGGGGTTGTCTTGGATCTCAAAACTGGACAAAAGTACCCCTTCCAAGAGCTCTATACCACGGGATATGCCCTTGTACTTGAAGCTTTGAACGAGATCCCTTATGACGTAGGCTGTCTTGTGACACTAGACTTTACCCCTCAAGAAAGCCCAATCATTAAGAGATGGTTTCATCTTATTGACGAGCCATTGAGACAACAATTCATCGAGGAAAGAGACGAGAAGATGAGGATTGTAGCAGAGCAAGAAGATCCTGGGGTTTCAAAGAGCTGTCCTCCCGATTGTCCTTATTCGGATGTGTGTGGTGTTTGATTTGAAGAAAACAATAGCATTAAGGGACTGGGGCTCTTGGATTAGGAAAAAAGGTTGGAGGTTTGTTATTGGAGTAGGTAAGGACAAAGAAAAGAGAGAAGAGTTTCCGGCCAGTCAAGTTGAGATGATATTGATAGGCGGCTCTTCTTCCATAAGCTCATCTGCTTTGCAGTTAGCCGTTGAGAAAAGAATTCCAGTCTTTTTCACCTATCCGAGTGGATATCCTTATGCGGCCTTGTTTCCGATGGTTTCAACAGGCTCAGCAAGGACAAGGATGGAACAGTACCTTTCTAGACTTGATGATAGAGGCTTAAAGCTCGCAGTGGCCTTTGCAGAGGGAAAGCTCCTAAACCAATACTACCTTCTTAGAACCTTCATAAGATATCGGATGAAGAGAAACAAGGATCTCGCAAAATACTTGAACGAGAGGGCTGATGAAATAAAGAAAGCGCTAAGAGAGCTTAGGAAAATTCAAGCAGAATCTCTAGACTTTGGACTCAGGTCTAAGCTCATGAACATAGAGGGAAGAGGGGCTGAAGCCTATTGGGAAGCAATTTCTCAACTTGTTCCATCCAAGTTCGGTCCTTTTAGGAGGGAAAAAAGAGGAGCAAAGGATGTGGTCAACTCATTACTTAACTTTGGCTATGGATTTCTCTTGGCAAGGGTTACTACTTCTCTATTCTATGTTGGTTTGGATCCATACGCTGGCTATCTTCACGTGGACAGAGCTGGAAGAGAAAGCCTTTCGCTGGATTTGATGGAAGAGTTTAGACAGCAGGCAGTGGACAGAGTTGTTCTAAGATTAATTTCTACAAAACAGATTGGGCCCGATGCTGTCGATGAAGAAGGTCAGATTAAGAACCAGCCTCTATCTATTCTGCTGGATGCCTTAGAAGAGAGAATGCATAACTACGTCTACTTTAGTGGAAGGAAGATGAAACTAAACACAGCAATAAAGATGCAGGCCAGGAGGATAGTTCAGCATATTTTGAGGACTAAGAGCTACTCTCCTTTTTATTTGAGGTATTGAAAGATGCCATATGTCGTCATTTATGATATTACAAGGGATTCCTTAAGGAACAGGGTAGCCAATAAGCTCAAGGATTACGGATTAAACAGAATTCAATACAGTGCCTTTGTAGGAGATCTTAGAGCGAGAAATCTGAGGTCTTTGGTTATAGACCTGAAAAAGCTGTTGGGAAAAGTTGGAAAGGAGATGGAAGGAGAAAGAAGGCTCGTTCACATTTTCCCGGTCCCATTTAGCAGCTTGGAGTCGGTGATTGTAATTGGCGAATGGAAAGAAGAGAAAGAAGAAAAGAGGGCAAAGATCTTCTAGATTTGATCCAGAAGAGCGGGGCGCGA
>QMVZ01000239.1 GCA_003661365.1 Thermoproteota archaeon
CTTAGTAGCTTGGCACAAACTCCGTGGTCGAACTCTCCAGTGTCCCAAACAAGGGCTCCAGCTAGGAGACATACCCTTATGAACTTGGCCCCAGAGGCAACAGCTATAGCAAGCTCTCCTCTCCATCCGTTATGTACTATGTTGACTCCAACAGGTACAGAAGACTCTTTGATGACCTCTCTGGTAGCCACAGCCATCGCAGCCACTTCCTCCGGAGGGACATTTTCTCCTACAAAGTATGGAAGATCCCACATGTTCTCAACTATAAGACCATCCACTCCTCCTTCTTGTAACAATTTTGCGTCTCGAAGGGCGAATTCGATTATTGAATCCATGCTCTCTCCCTCGTAAGCAACAGAGCCAGGCAAGGGTGGCAGATGGACCATCCCTATGATGGCCTTTTCAACGCCGAAGAGTTCAGAAACTGACTTCATCCTCCTCCCATAAAACCTACGAGCCCAATCTACCTCAAAGTTCATGGTTAACTCACCTCAGGAATGCTCAAAACTCTAATTGAAAAAGTTAGAGATTGTGTGTACGATCAGACGAGTGGCTCTCAACTCTTAAACTTCGTAGTCAAAGATTATCTTTTAGCCTCTTAGAAACGGTTTGATGTGCGACATTTTGATTAAGAATGCCTATGTGGTCACAATGGACCCTGCTGGTAGAGTAATACAGGATGGAGCCATAGCAATCGAAGGGAATAGGATCTTAGATGTGGGTCCATCTAAAGAGATCTCAGCATCATATAATGCGAGAGAAGAGATAGACACACACGATATGATTGCTCTTCCAGGATTTATCAACGCGCATACCCACATAGCAATGTGTGTTATCTCGAGGATTGGCAGAGAGCTAAAGGACAGGTTGTATAGGGTTTACTGGCCGATGGAGAGGGCTTGGATTCCAGAAGATTGTTATAAAGCGTCTCTTATGGGGGCTGCAGAAGCCCTCCTTTTTGGAACTACGTGTATAGTTGATCATTACTTCTTCATGGAGGAGATAGCTAAAGCAACAATAGAACTAGGTATAAGGGGCTTCCTAGGGCACACAATCATGACGGAGGATGGTCCCTGGGTTGGAAGAGCCGAATTTGAGGAAGGAGTTAACTTTGTTAAGAGGTGGAAGGGGAAGCACCCGCTAGTAATCCCTTGTTTAGCGCCTCATGCTCCTGATACAGTAAGTCCTGGCTGGCTGATGGAGCTAAAAGAGATAGCAAATGAACAAAACGTCAAGATACATATGCACCTTTCTCAATCTATGAGGGAAGTAAGAAAGGTAAAGGGACCTTGGGGACGTGGGGCTAGAAGTCCTGTTGACTTGCTCCATAGACTCAAAGTTTTAGGACCAGACCTAATTGCAGCACATTGCATATATATAGACGAGTATGACTTGAAGCTTCTTTCTCAGACTGGTACAAACGTCGTATATTGTCCATCAACATATGCTCTGGGTGGAACTTATGCAAGCGCTGATAAGATGATGAAATCTGGAATAAGGGTCCTAATAGGGACTGATGCTAGGCCAGCTGACATGATAGGTGAGCTTAGAGCAGCAGCTATGACCCAAAGGCAACTCACCGGAGATCCCTCTGCGATGAGCTCTAAGGATTTGCTTAGAATGGCTACTATCGAGGCTGCCAAGGCTCTAGGGTTAGAAGATAAGTTGGGCTCTATAGAAAGAGGGAAACTTGCGGATTTAATCCTAGTAAGCATGAAAAAACCTCATATGAACCCCAGATTCGATCCTTGCGCTAACATCGTCTACAATGCTTTAGGATCCGATGTGGATACTGCGATAGTTGACGGGAAGGTCGTTGTAAGGCAAGGTTCTCTCACGAGATGCGATATGGGGTCAGTCGTAAAGTTAGGAAGAGAAGCAGCAGAAGCTCTCACACAAAGAGCAATTGAGATAGATTCAAACCTAAGACAGTTGATTGAAGGATCTCATCCGCCATAATTCATCTTCGTTCAAATCTCAAACTTTTCTAGGAATTTTATCTAGGACAGGCTCCCAACCACTTCTCTCCAGAAGGCTCTCAAATGTTTCTTGAGCCTTTCTCATGACTTCTTCCTCATCCACTGTGAGAACCTTTCTGTCTCTCATAACAAGCTTACCATCAATTATTACAGTATTTACATCGTTTCCGTTTGCAGAATACACAATTAAAGAGGGTATATTATGAAACGGAACCATATGAGGCACTTTTCTTTTCACGAGGATGATATCAGCCCTTTTTCCAACTTTTATGCTCCCAACCTCTTTTTCTATGCCTAAAGCCCTTGCTCCTCTTATAGTTGCCATTTCAAGCACATCCCAAGCAGATATGGCCTTTGGATCTCGCTCTGATAAAGGCTGTAACAAAGCCGCAAACTTCATTTCCTCTAAAAGATCGAGGTTATTGTTGCTTCCAGCTCCATCTGTACCTAAAGATACGTTAATTCCCTTTCTAAGCATTTTAGCAACAGGTGAGACCCCGTGTCCACCTTTCATCTTACAGATCGGATTGTGGTTCACGTTGACATCACCCTTCTTTAGCAGCTCAATTTCCTCTTCATCTACAAAGACCACATGAGCTGCAAGCAGTTGTGGGTTAAGGAGTCCTATCTGGTTAAGCAGCCTTATCGGGGTTGTTCCATACTTTTCTTTGACTATCCTCAACTCAGACTTACCCTCGGAAAGGTGTATGTGTACCC
>QMVZ01000240.1 GCA_003661365.1 Thermoproteota archaeon
CGGGGAGGTTAAAGGACCTGTAATGAACATGAGGTTCACCGACAGCATGATAAGCCTTCTAGCAAACGTTGAAGCTATAGGAAAAGAGGCCAAAACACTTCCATTTAGGATGGAGCCGAGTTCTATTCGTGTTCCTGCGCTGAAATCAAAGAAGTTTAGATTTACCGGAGTGACAGAATACTAACAATAGAAGACATTTTCCGAGCTGAAGCGGTTCTTTCTAGACTCTAAGACGAGAAAATATTAGCTTTTAGGGAAAAAGCAGAAGGAATAAACGATTTAGAATGATCTAACAAACTCTGAAGCAGGCATGTTAGTACATGCGATTTTGCTGACGCCTCGATCAATATCCGTGAAGAACTGGAGGAAGCCCTTGAAACCATTCAAATTCTGCTGATGAATTTCCTAGCTATGACCAATCACGTCAGCCAGCAACTTCCACAGGGATTTCTAAGAAACCTAGGTACCCCTCTTCCCCTAGAACTCTCAGAGTAATGGACTCTGGGACCACTTCAGCTGAGAGGGAGATTTGAATGTACTCGTAGGGCGATAAGGGACTCGAACCTAGAAGTAGTAACTTTTGATCCGTCACTTCTGCAGACCAATTGACTGGCAGAAGCACTACATCGTACATCAAGGTTTGAGGAGACTGGTCTTCTGCCCTTAGTTCAAATCCATACAGCTTGAACGGCCCTAGGTTCAATATAGTTAGGTTAACAACTCCGAGTTCGGGATCGCTTGTAGCCCACCCAACCAAAGCCCAAGAGAGATTGGATTCCTCAGAACCAGTCCAACTTAGGGGGTTAGTGCCCGCAGCCATCTCAGCACCATCTGAGATGCCATCGCCATCAGTGTCTTGAGACAGAGGATTTGTCCCTAATTCTTTCTCCTCAGGATCAGGGATGCCATCGCTATCACTGTCCTTTAAGAGAGGGTTAGTTCCAATTAATCCCTCTTCTAGATTGTTCAATCCATCGCCATCGATGTCTACCTCTAAGAGAGCAAGAGTCTCCCTTCTTGTGTTTCCAGCCACTACTACAGCTGGTTTGGGGGCGAAGTCGAAAATTTTTGTGATCAGCAAAGCAGTGCCTGCTCCAGGTGTGCTCTCTAGCTGTTCTTTTACACTCTCAGGTAATAGGAGCTCGGCCAAATTCACTTTCATCTTATCATCTAAATAAGCCTTGTGTCCTCCTAAGATCAGGATTCTAGCATAGTTCCTAAGCATGGAAGCGTTAACAACTCTCTCTACACTTACACCAAGTTTTGAAGCTGTTGCCTCGATCTTCTCCCAACAGAGTTCGTAATCTATCTTATTACAGTAAACAGCAGTTGAGTTTGAATCTGGGACTGCTTCTACCCTCTTGTGTGGCTCTACAATTTCCCAGCCTTCCGGTAGGTCCCACTCCTCCCAACAGCAATCTATGTGTACCGCTCCAAAGTAGCCCAGCCAACTTAGGCTGATGTAGGCTGGCAACTCCTCCACATTAACTCCCTCGTTTGACAACAGCTTTCTAACTAGGCTGATCAAGCTTTTGGCATCTGGTTTGAAAGGGCTCTTTCCTCTGAAGATCTTTCTAAAGACATCAAGCCATTTCATGGGGTTAAAGTGGAGGTCGGCTCCGAAGTCGAACTTTATGGTGTAGTACTTCCTATTGGGTATAGGATCCCACGACGGACTGCAGACGACCTCTCCCCAGATGCTCAGGGCGTCCGGTGCTTCCTCGATTGGAATATGAATGAGAGTTGCGAAAACCCCGTGTTCATTTGTGAGTAAACGTATCCTTCCCCTTCCGCTTTTTCCTATCTCATTCCATACCCATTCAGTCAAGAACTGATTTCCTTCTCTTTCTATGCTTTCAATTACCACAGGTCTTTTCTTTAGAGGTTTTCCATTGCACTCAACGTATCCCACTAAATATACCGGAATTCCTTTCTTTATTCTGATCTTCTTTGGTTTTGTCTTCACTTCCCCGTATAGAACGGGATATGACACCTTCTGGCCTTTGGTATCAAGTTCATAAACTCGAACGATCGCATATAAATCTGGTGGCTCTCCATCGTCTATCTCGCTTGGTACTACCATAAAGGCATGACAGACCCTTTTCTCTCCTGCCTCAAGGCGTACCCACATTTCAGTATCGTCCACGAGGTCGTCTCGCCAAAAATCTTTATCATAAAGGAGAATCCTTATTGCTACTTCTCTGGGTTCATTGGATTCAAGTACAACGCAAACGATGACTTCAACTTCTTCATTATCAAGAACTTCTGTGGGCGCATAGATCTTTACTTCCTTTATTTTCACATCTTCTCCAGCCTTTATCCCCGAAAAATTGCTCGAAAGGGCTACAAACAACAAAACTAGGAGTATAATAGCCCTAACTCTAGGCAATTCATGTTAATTGTCACAGTAGTTAAAAAGGATTTGCCTAGCCTTCTTAGAACTTATTGCTTATTCGATTAGAAATAATCTGGAAGTAGTTAAAACGCTCAAAACCTCAAATAAATGAGTCTAAGTGATCACGAAATCCTCTTCATCATGTAGAGAGACCCATCCAGCCTTTTATATCCCCTTTTTCTAAAGTACTCCCTTGCCCCAACTCCTGAGATCACCAAAACCTTTTTCTTGTCAAATTCCTCTAAAGCTATCCTCTCTGCCTCTGCAAGCAATGCCTTTCCAAACCCCCTATGCTGA
>QMVZ01000241.1 GCA_003661365.1 Thermoproteota archaeon
GCCTTTAGAGGATCCGATCTCGCCAAACAAAGCGAGGCTATTGCTCCCATCGAAAATATTAAGGTGAGACGGGCATTGAATGACCTAACTTTTTCTAAATCCAAGAACGGAATAATTACTCCTGCCGCTCCTAGAGAAGCTCTAATCAGCACAGGAGTGTCGTAACTGGTTGCTAAGAAATATGTCCCCAGAGACAATAGCAAGACGCCTGATATCAGGTCAATACTAGTTACCTTTGTTCCTATCCACCTCTTCATTGTTCTTGATTTTAATCCTGCCCAAACGCTAAGTAATATGGCAATTAAAGGCGAGATGAATACAGAGTTGTAAAGAATGAGTGCTAGAAAGGCTCTAGTCTTATTAATGCCTACTAAGAATGAGGAAGCAAGAAGATAAGGTCCCATGGAGCAAGGAAGTAGTGTAAAGCTAACCAAGGCTCCTAAGGTAATTGCCTCAACGGAGCTTGCAGAGTCCTCAAAGATCTCAAATCTTCTGATAGTGATTTTTCTCAGAGGTTTAGGCAAAGGAGCCCTATGAATCCCTGATTGAAAGTTTCTCAACTCGAAAACGCCTAGAGCTATGAGGGCTGCGCTGAGGAGGGGGGTGAGGGTCCTCAGAAAGGGGGCAATGGTCAGGAGCCCCAGACCCAATAGGAAGTAGCATAGATAAACTGTGGTGATAAAGGCAATACCTGACCTGAGCGCTCTTCTCCTTCCACCAGAAGCCATAGAGAGGACCAAAAGGGTAGCAAACACAATGAAAGTGCAGGGGTTCACTGAATCCGCAGCCGCTAAAATAAAGAACTCTTTAAGCTCAAATTGGATCGAGGAGGGCTT
This sequence comes from Thermoproteota archaeon, assembly GCA_003661365.1. Lineage (GTDB taxonomy): Archaea > Korarchaeota > Korarchaeia > Korarchaeales > Korarchaeaceae > QMVU01. Next base: position 837 of record QMVZ01000241.1, read on the forward strand.
TGATTTGAAAATTTCCTCCAATCTCTTAGCTTCTTCTCCTTCTAGATATCTTAGCTCATGTTCGTTATAAGAGATTAACACAGATCCAGGACTTATCCTTTCTTCCAGTGAACTTAGAAATTCTTGGTCATGATAACCGGCCAAGATAGCCACAAGACTGTCCTGAGAAAAGATTACGACCAAAGGAGCTGCTCGAATCCCTTCAGGAAAGGCAAGTTCATAGATCTCATCTACTATGGCGGCTACTTCAGCTCCTTTTGGACCAGATAACTCGTAGAAAACTATGGATTCATTTCCGAATAGTTCTGATATAGTTTTAAGCTCCGACCTGCACTCAGAGCATCCAATTGTTCCGTATACAGTGAAGGTCAGTTTAGGCTGTGCATAAATGGAAGCCAGCGGTGTTGAAAGAATGGTGGCTGTCAGCAAAGCAAATAAGGTCTTCGCCGAGATGAAGCTTGCAATCTTTCTTTTTTTGCCTTTCAAAGGGTCCTCTGTTTATTTAGAGCTGGAAATAATATAGGGTTTTCCCATTGAGACAGTCAAAGTGATAGGTCTTAAGAGTAAGCCTAAGGTAGATCTAGACTTGACAAAGGGAGGAACACCACATGTCTAGGTTTGAAAGCTTTTACAAGCTGTTTAACACAAGAAAGCCGATCATAGGAATGGTCCATCTGCCGCCTCTCCCAGGCTCACCCCGATACAACGGGGATATGGAAAGCTTGATCAAAAGAGCCGTCTTAGATGCTAGGGCTCTTGAGGATGGAGGGGTAAACGGACTGATTGTGGAGAACTATGGCGATAAGCCTTTTAGAAGAGATAAAGTCGGACCCGAAACAGTTTCTGCAATGACTTTAGTTCTGAAGAGCGTGTTAGAGGCAACATCTCTGCCAGTCGGAGTTAATGTGCTTAGAAGCGATTGTGTCTCTGCTCTAGCTATAGCTTCAGTGACTGGAGCAAAGTTCATCAGGTGTAATGTTTTCACCGATACCTTGGTCACGGATCAAGGCCTTATTCAGCCCCGTGCCTGGGAGGTCTTGAGCTTAAGAGCTTTCCTCAGATCTAAGGTCATGGTGTTCGCTGATGTTCTTAGTAAACATGCCAAGCCCTTAGTCCATCTGACAATAGAGGAATCAGCAAGAGCTGCCGCCTACAGAGGAATGGCTGACGCCATAATAGTAACTGGAACGGAGACTGGAGTTAGTCCGGATCCCGAGAGGGTTAAGAGGATTAAGGAGGCCGTTTTAGACGTTCCGATCCTAATTGGGAGTGGCCTTAACCCAGAAAATGCCAAAATTCTGCTAAGACATGCGGATGGTGCCATAGTTGGCACTTACTTCAAGGAAAAAGGTTTTGTAGAAGGTAGAGTCGACAGGGAAAGAGTAAGGACCCTCATGAAAACTGTAAAGATGCTTGAACTCGGGTGATGATTTGGAGTTCTTGCAGGAAGATGTATGGAAAGCTGGTAAAGGCTCTGGAGGCTTGTGTCTGAACGGTTTGAGGGCTGTCATTACAATGGATCCTTCGAATCCGATTGTCTGGGACGCTTACATCTATGTAGAGGAAGGCTTGATAAAGAGCTTGGGCGTTGGAAAGGGGCCTAATGCGGAAGTGGAATTAGATGCTAGGGGAAAAGTTGCGATCCCTGGTATGATAGATCTTCATTCCCATTCCACTCAAGCCTTTCTAAGGGGTGTATTCGATGAGATGTGCCTGATGGAGTGGTTGAACGCGACTGAAATATCCTATACAAGGGTAGGAAAGGAATTATTGGAGATTTCCTCCACTGTCTCTTTTCTCGAAAGACTCAAAGGAGGAATCACCAC
>QMVZ01000242.1 GCA_003661365.1 Thermoproteota archaeon
CTTTTAACTTCTCTAGAAACGATAAGTACTCCTTTTATATGGCTCAAAGAACTCTTCAGATGAAGTATTCTGTTTTTTAGAAGAATTGTTATTTCATTTTCGAGAAATGACAATTAAATTAAAATCATTGAAATTAATTCTCATGACTCATTTTTCATGGATTGACAGAATATGAAATCGAATTATAGTTGAGTCTTATTATGGCTGCTATATTGATTGGCAGTTGACCCTTTCGTTGCTATGGATTATGATATGGTGAAACGGATGGAACAACATGAATCAACTCTCTATCCACAAATTTGTTAAAAATAAACTAATTTTCGATTACTAGATAATTAAAGTATATTAATGGATTTATTGTTAATTTCTGTTGCTACAATCTCATATTTATTAATAAACTGAAAAATTGGAATGTCGCTTCCTATCCATGAATACATATATCTATTCCAAGATGATGTTGTCATCTGTCAGATGCTGCCCGATTATGGCTATTGAACGCATTCTAAAGGGAAAAACTTATATTTAGGATATGATTAAAAAACATAACCCCAATTAAAAGGGGTCGTTAAGGAGGGATATGATATATGCCATCCAAACCAGTCAGGTTCCTGCCTCTAGCTCCGATATATAGGATGATCAAGGAGGCTGGCGCAGAAAGAGTCAGCAACGCTGCTAGGAGCACCCTTGCCTACCACATGGAGAAGTTCGGCATGAGGGTGGCCAAGCAGGCCGTTGACATGGCTCATCACGCAAGAAGAAAGACCGTTACCGACAGAGACATCGAGCTGGCAGTAGAGGCAATCTTGGGCAGATAAGCTCTGCCCTCCTCTTTTCTTTTTTTATTATTAGCGTGAAAATTTGGATTGAAGAATAGTTAACGCTTCTTATACGATAAGTTTTCGAAACGATGGCGGGCCCGGCGGGACTCGAACCCGCGACCACCGGCTCTCCTCAGCTTGAAGTTCCAATATTTCTAGGGTTACACCGTTAATCTTCCGAAGGCCGGCGCTCTAATCCTCCTGAGCTACGGGCCCATCTCATATTCTTCTTATCGATTATTATAGTTTCTGCCCTTGCCATGTCTTTTCAAGGTGTTGAGCAAAATGTAAGGTAGTGCTATGTCTCGTTGGGATACAATCCAAAAATCGAAATTGTAGATGAGAACTCTCAGATAGAAAATCATTCTTGTTTGTATAAATCAACCAAATTGATCATCCCGGGCAGTTAAAACATTAGAAAAGATTGTTTTGTTAAGAAATCGCGTGGTTTATCTTAAGCCTCTATCTAGGTCACTGATTGATGTTTCACTTTCCCACGACTTAATTAATTCCCGTTCTTCATCAATGCTGTTGATGAAGTTACCTAAGCTAGGTTGTATGAATAACCCTTTGAACAACGTGCTTGATGAGATAAGAGAGGCCCTTAGAACAGGCTTTCAATACATTGAACTGACTTTAGAATGGCCCCTTTCAACAGTAGAAATACTTGAAGGAGCTAAAGCAGAATTAAGCGATTTATTGGCTTCTTTCGAAATTCCTCCTCTAATTCACGCTCCATGGTATTTAGAAATCGCGTCTCCATACGAGATGGTGAGAAGAGGGGCGTTAAAAGAGGCAGAAAAGATAATGAACTTTGCAAGGAAGATAGATGCCAAAATAGTTACCTTCCATCCTTTCTCCCCTAAATGGCTGTCTATTCTAAAAGAAAAGGCCAGAGAACTCAACTTACACGCATTTACTGAGCTTACAGAGTTAGGAGAAGAACATTCTCTTACCATATGCTTGGAGAACACCGACGCTGGAGCTTTCACCTCGATATCAGCTATGAACTTCATATTCTCAAATGTACCTGAGCTAAGATTAACTCTAGATTTAGGCCATGCTTGGCTTGGAGGGGCTGAGAAGCTTAAAGCTTACGTAAGGCACCTAGGATACAAAATAACTCATGTCCATGCACACGACAATAATGGCCAGCAGGATATGCACCTTCCAATTGGAGCAGGAAAGCTAGACTGGAGCTTAGCGTTAGGTCTCTTGAAGTTCTTGGACTTCGACAAAACCATTACACTTGAGCCGCACGTAGAGGATCCAGCGTACCTCTCCTATTCGAAGGAGAGGATCCTTGAGTATTGGAACAAAGCCAAAGAGCTGGAACCATAGAACACTGTACTGATGAAACGCTTACAGAGGATCGGATGTTCTGTAATGTAATTAAGAACCTTTTTTATTCTCTCATCCATCAGACCTTAAAGGTTGAAATCAGTCGTCTTAGTGGCCTCCTCACAGGATATTGCTGCAAAGAACATGTACTCAATCCTGAAGAATGAGCTCGGGGAGGAAATAAGGGTAGGCAAGTGCAAAATCTCCCTTAAGAAGGTGGAAAAGAAAGTTCTTTATGTGAGAGAATCTAAGGAGCTTGGAGCAGAGGAAGTAGACGCTATTATCGTGCTTTCGAGGCATAGCGGAACTCCCGGAGGACCAATAATAACCACTCATGTCCCTGGAAATTTTGGACCTTCGGTTTACGGAGGAGAAGACAGAAAGATAAGCATCGCAATGCCCTTCTTCATGAAGAACTTCTTGAAAGCAGTGCAGAAGGGGGCTGAAGAGATAGGTTACCCGATTGCCTTGGAACCAACGCACCATGGTCCTTCGC
>QMVZ01000243.1 GCA_003661365.1 Thermoproteota archaeon
AACAAGGTTGGATCAATCACTATGACTATATCTGGCTCGTATATGCTTGCGTGTACTACTATTGGCTTGTCATCAATCCTGTTATATGCTTGGACTGGAGCCCCAGTCCTCTCTGGACCAAACTCTGGGAAAGACTGTGCGTATTTACCAGTTTTTATGGCTGCGGTGGCCAGGAGTATGGACGCACTCCAGACACCCTGACCTCCCCTTCCATGCCATCGTATCTCAAGCATAGTGAACGCCTGAGGAATTGAATAGGTCATACAGTTAAAAACTTGAATTACAAGTTCATGCGACATCTCCAAGTGCTGTTTTGGGAAGAATTTCGCAAGACCACAGCAAATAAAGGCACATATTCCCTGAAAATCAGTTACCAGAACTTGCTTTTGCTAAAGGGATCACGGGAGCCTTCGGAAACCTCCCTAAATTGACCCACTCATAAGGCGAGGCGTCTGCTAGAATAACTCTTATTCCAATGGGCTTCCCCTTCCTAAATGCTAAGACCATTGCGTCTCGAAATAGTTCTGCCAACTCTCTATCCTCTACCGAAGAAGGCAGGATCACCATGTCCAAACCAGCAACAGATACAGAAATCATTGATACCAAGTCCATTGCAGAAAGGGACCCTAAGCTCCCCAACTCCTTCAATCTGTTGTCTTCGGCAAGAGGCAGCATGACTTCATTAAACCCAGTAGTGCTAAAGTGCTTTGATAGGTTGGAAATCGAGACGTTAAGCTTGTGAATTGAGTTTAAAGTTCCAGGTCCTCCAAAGGATGCTTTAGACAAGAACTCTATTATGCGAGCGGCACTTTCCTCCATCCAAGGAGATAGAGAGGCGTCAATTCCAATGAACTCGAATCCTTGATCTAAGCTTGCCAACCTGATATCTTGAGCTACGGGATAAAAAATGGAAAGCAACATCTCATCTAAACTGCTATCGTTAGAAGAGAGAAGCTTATCATGTAGACTATCAGCATATCTCAAACAAGCAGAAATCCCCCTTCTAATGGACATTGAGGCTGGGAAGTAAGGGGTCTCAGGAGGCCCTCCATATGCTATTGCAAACCTAGTACAAGCCTCTGGGCCTGCCTTCTCGTAAATCCTCTTTATGAGCTTAGCCATCGGAACAAGGTCGAATCCACTAGGATCCTCATTTAGATCTCCCGCCTTTAAGTTGTAAAAGATCTTTGAAGTCCCTGAAAGGGAAGCAGCCAATAAATCTGCAACCTCTGTTGGATCATGTTTACCTAGTGGAATGACTGCATAATCTATCCCTGTATCCACTAGGACGTCCTCTATTCTTGTCGAGACCTTTGGAAGCTCTTCAGTTTTGAAGATTAATTTTGGAAAAACAGCTCTTTTTGTCCAGATCTCTACTTTCGAGAAGTTCTCTAGCTTTCTAAACTTCTCTGAATCTGCTATAAGCTGTTTCAAAGCGTCTTCAACGTTCATTTCCTTAGAAGGAGGAACATGGTAAGTTAAGGCCCTTATTAAAACCATATACTGCACAAGGCTTCGAAAATCTAAAAAACTTGTGTCTGTCGGCAAGCAAACCAAACTAGAAGTAAAGAGAAATCCCTAGATGAATTAAGAGTGTTTAAATAGCCTAAGATAATTCTCATGTAGGTGCCTTCAAATGGCCAACGAACATAGACTTTTGGATGATAAGACGAGAAGAACTCTTACAGAAAGGTTCCAAAACGATCTGGAGGAAGAAGTCCATCTTATCCTATTCAAAGGGCTCGGAAATGAAGAGTATGAGAACTGGTGCGAAAGGCTGCTGATGGAACTCGAGGAGCTTTCAGAAAAGATTACAACATCTGTCTATAATGTGCTAGAGAAAACAGATCTCGTTGAGAAATATGAGATAATTAGCACTCCTACGATACTAATCTCCCCTGAGAAGGGCTACAAGATAAGGTGTGCTGGAAGTCCGATGGGATATGAGGCTTGGTCCTTCATAGAAACCATTGTTGCGGTGTCAAGAGGGGAAAGCGGTCTTGGATCGAAGGCCAAGGAAGTAGCAAGGGAGATTGTAAACAGGGGAATTCAGGTTAAAGCCTCTGTTTTCGTTACTCCATCGTGTCCTTACTGTCCACAACAGGTCCTGGCTGCAAACAAGTTTGCAATAGAGGCAAAGGGTTTCTTCACGGCGGAGTGCGTTGAGGCTCAAGAGAACATAGGGCTTGCCACGAAATTCAACGTCTCAGGAGTCCCCCATACCGTGATATTCGTGAAGGAGAACGATGAATGGGTTCCAAAGAGAGATGATTTAATTGGACTAAGACCTGAGGAGATCTTCGCGGAGGAAATTTTAGAGGCATTAGAGTGAATGGAATTGGCTAAGATACTTCTACTTAATGACGATGGGCCTAACAGCCCTCCCTTTTTAGCCTTCTGGAAGGAGCTGATGAGGTCTAACATAGGTGAACTGTACACAATAACTCCAGAGCACGAAATGAGTGCGGCTGGAAAAGGACTAACGCTTCATAAGCCCCTCAGACTTTACAAGAGGGTCATAGAGGTGGACGGGGAGAAGGGAATACTATATCTGACCAACGGGACTCCCGGAGACTGCGTTGTGGTAGCAATAGACCTTGTGATAGGATCAAAACCAGACTTAGTCATTTCTGGAATAA
>QMVZ01000244.1 GCA_003661365.1 Thermoproteota archaeon
CATAGCACACTATCCCTTCGAGGACCCCCTTCCAGCGGAGCTATGGTCAACCATGCTCAGAATAGCGGAGGAGATGGGGATCAAGCTCTCCCAATCAGGTCTAAGAGGGCAGGATCTCGCTGAGATAAAGAACGCCATCTCCCATCCCGCTTTCCTTAAGGACTCTGGCAGGCCAGTTTTCTTCTTCTACACCCCTTCAGCGATTCAACCAGACCGGTGGCTACAATTCAGGCAGGTGGTGGAGGATGAATTAGGTTCAGTCGTTTTCATCGGAAATACTATCAACGAGAGTTACTTGGGTGCTTTTGAGGGCTTTTACACCTACGTCTACATAACTACCCATCCTGAGGACGATGGGAGGACATACTACACCCACAACGAGAGGCGGCTAAGGATTGGACCCAAGAAGATCGACATAGACGATGCTTTCTCCCGTGCCTACGCTGGGATGGAAGTGCCCCTTGAACTGAAGACCTTCTTCATCACGGTTGTTCCAGGGTACGACGACACGAACGTTAGAAGTCCCGGGTTATTGAGGGACAGGGAAGAAGGCGAATTGTACATAAGGCTTTGGAGGACCGCAATAGATCTCGATGCTGACTCGGTTATCATAACCTCATGGAACGAGTGGCATGAAGGGACGGAGTTGGAGCCAAGCATGGAGTACGGATTCTATTACCTGAATTTGACGAGGCTATACGTGGAGCAGTACCAAGGAACTCACGCTCCAATTCCCGAGATAAGCTTCTCCGCTACAATCCCATCAATTTCGCAGGATCCAGACCTGGGTGGCAGCGGCGAGATATTGCTGAGTGCTGGAGAAGTTCCAGCTCTTTACGTTAACGTAACCGTGGTTGGGGATGAAAGCGTTTCATCTTTGGACTTGCAGGGGGATTTCTACACCTATCTGAGGGAAATTGAGGGGGACAGGGCCTCCATATTGATACCCTCCGTGCCTCCAAATAGCGAGCTTGTTGTGAGCCTCGTCTACGAGGCTGAGTCTGCCGGACCTACCTTCAACATCTTGGTTACGGCCTCTGATCCTTTTGGCGTGCCGTATGAGCTTTACAGAGGAGAGCTGCACGCTCTAAGAGAAAGCTCAATATCCGCTTCAGTCTTCCCTGACTCCATCAAGATCGGTGAGAGTGTCACCATAACTGGATCCGTTGTTCCAAGAAGAGGAGGCAGGACCGTTAAGATATCATATACCAGACCAGATTCATCGACCTTCGTAAGGACAGTTACGACTGCAGTTGACGGCTCATTCAGAGACACATACGAGCCAGATGCAGTTGGCCAGTGGAGCGTTGAAGTGAGTTTGGAAGAGGATGCTGAATACAGTGGTTCGACTAGCCCAATCCTTTACTTCATGGTCGAGGAGAAGGGCTGCATAATAGCTACATCTACCTACGGCTCGGAGCTTAGCCCAGAGGTCCAGTTCCTGAGGGAGTTCAGGGATGAAGCCATCCTGAAGACGTTTGTAGGTAAGAACTTTATGGATGTGTTCAATGCATGGTATTACTCTTTCAGCCCTAGAGTAGCTGAAATGATCGAGGGAAATACGCTTCTTAGGACAGCTATGAAGATCATCCTTTATCCCTTGATTGGTATACTCCACCTAGCTGCAGAAGCATACTCTCTTCTTAGCTTCAACCCCGAGTTCGCTGTCTTGGTCTCAGGACTGGTTGCGTCTTTCCTAATTGGGCTCGCCTACTTTGCTCCTGTGGCCTTTGTTCTCAGGCTTATCAAGAAGCTGAGGGTTCCTACCAAGGTTCTACGTGCGTCTTTGTTGATATGGATTTTAGGCCTCTGTCTTATTGTTATTGCTGAGATCGCGCAATGGTCTGGCTTAATGATGTTCTCTACGGCTATGTTCGTCTTGAGCATGATTGCAACGTCTTCGTTAACATTCGCAAAATTGCTCGTGAGATATAATCGAGAATCATGAAGTCAAGAATAGCCCTCTCAGATCAAAAAGAAAGCATAAGAAGCAAGGTTTCTCTCAAATTAGCTCGTTTTTCAAAGGTCTGATCTCAACCAGAGCTATCTTCTTTGCGTACTCCTCTAGCTGGCTTCTATCAGGACGAGCTGGTAGACCTTCGAACTTGAGCACGGCTCTCATCATCAAAGGATGGCGTATAAGTCGCATTCTAAGAAGTCCACAACGTTAGACAGGTCTTTAATGGGTTCAGCTAAGCCGCGAAAGCGCCTTCCATTAACTTGAACCTCTACATACGGATTTGCCAGTATGTTGCGGAACCAATCTGCTTTTTGGCCGCGAGCTGATGCAATGTAAACCACTCCTTCTTCCTTCCAACGAAGTAGCCGTACCCTATGTAGTCTTTATACTCCTTGAAGATCTTCCAGCATTCTATCATAGCCCTGCGTAAATCTGAGCGTACCAAAAGCGTGCAAGCCATCTTTATGATGCCCTTCATGCCTAGCTCCTTCATCATCGCCTTCTCCATGTCTGGTATTTCCTCGGAGAAATCAACGGCCTTTACCTCAACTAGTCCCATCCTTTCGAAGAAATCCTTCCACTCGTCGAGAGTCATCGTCTTAAAGCCCTCCCAAACCTCGAAGACCTTATCCACCAACTCTTTTGGTGGTGGCTTTTTCCAGATCATTTCTAGGTCTC
>QMVZ01000245.1 GCA_003661365.1 Thermoproteota archaeon
AAAGAGGAATTAATGGAGGATGATGAGTATGAGACTCCAAAAGATTCTGATCAGAGAGCACCACAAAGGGGAAGGGTTCACATCGCTTCTCTTTTTGAGGAGTCTCTCCTTGATTCCATAAACGATGAAGTTACGGAGTACAGAAGGGTTCTTATTGTGGCAAATACTGTTCCTAGAGCCGTTAGAGCATACAAAAAAATAAATCAGATTAGGAATGATATTGTTCTCCTTCATTCACGATTAATTAGAATTACTAGAGAAAGGAGAGAGTCCCGTCTTCATGAGATAAAGAAAGAGAATGGGAACCTATGCCTAATAGCTACCCAAGTAGTAGAAGCAGGATTGGATATAAGTTTTGATCTTGTGATAAGTGAAATGGCTCCTATTGAACCATTATTACAGAGACTTGGTAGGGCTGCGAGGAGAAAGGGAGAAAGGGGAGTTGCAATAATATGTAACTACGAGGGATATCCTTACAGAGAAGAAGTAATAGAAGCAGCCATTTCCGCAATCTCTTCTCCAAAAGACGTTGAAGTTGCGGTTACTGATCTCAAAAGCGCCAGGGAATTAATAGATAATCAATACAAAGAACTTGCTAATGATATCCGCTGGGAATCTGTTAGGGCTGTTCTTGGTGATCCTCAAGATATTAACATTTTAAAACGCGAGATATGGAACATTAACCCCCTTCGTCCTCCCATTGATTCGAAAATAATTAGAGCGAGGGAAGATGTTTATGTGACTCTCTTACTTCCAGACAAAGAACTCTTGAGCAATCTTTCTCAGGAACCTGTTATAGAACTAAAGAAGGCTCATTTCGATAAGTCGTTTAACGTTAGGTTCTCTGTAATTAGAGGGAAAAGAGATCCGTTCTACATAAATGGAAAGGGACCTTGGGAGGTGAGAACCTTCTATGACCCTGAAAGCAAAAGGACTCTCTGGAGGGTTATAGGAACCGATAAAATAAGGCCTTGGAGAACCTACATTCTGAATCCTAATTTCTACCTGATAGAGCAGGGATATGAACTCGGATTGGTATCTTTCAAGGAGGGAGAAAAATGAAAGATCTTGATATAAATCCTAATTTGGCTTGTGTCGTGAAAAAATGGCAAGAGAGAGCTCCCCATTTGATTTCTTATTATGAGGGAGAAAACAGGATTCCTAAAGAGCACTTTGTGCTCCACGCAGCGCTAGTCTCTCAATGTGCACGATCTATTGCAGAAAAACGAATTTCCCTTTTAATGAGGCCAATTGCTAGGTTAGAACCAAAGGCAAGTGAGAAAGAGGCGATAGATGCAATAACATTAGCTGCAATCCTACATGACGTGGGAAAACTTACTGACGTATATGCAAAGGGATCTCCCGGTTTTAGACATGAGCTTGTAAGCGCTGCGACTGCTTACAAGCTCCTCTCCTCAGCGTTTAACATGCCTAGAAGAGTTCTTGGAGTTTGCACCCTTTCAATCCTTCTACATCATCCTCCTCTCATATTCAAACATGTAAAGAGTTTAGGGATAAGTGAGATTACAGGGGATTTCTGCAGATACCATTTTGGTAGGCATGGGGTCGTCAAGTTTCTTGATCAAGCTGGAGAAGCCATTTTAGATTTATTGAAGGCATGGAACATAAGGCCAAAAGATTGGGATTTTCCACAGAATCTTGATAGAAAATGTTGTTTTTTCATCGAGAAATTGATCTTAATGCTGAATGATCACCTAGAGAAGGAGAATAAACCTAAGTGGAGACTCGATGGAGTGAAAGTACTATTTAGAGGAGCTGTGGGTGCGTTTCTCTCCATATTGATACCTTCTGATTATCGGGCAGCTATTCAGGTTAGGGGAGAGAAAAAGTCAGTTTTTTGGAAACTTGTTGAGAAGGAGGTTGAAAGAGGTTGGTAGTGGAATTCGTCTCTCCTGGGCATGGATATGTATTGGATACTTGGATATCTTATGGTATATCCTACCTTTTGAGGGGAGGGGCGGAACTAATACCTCTTGACACAGCATACTTGTTTAAAGTCGAAAAGGCTCCTAACTGGAATGCTTTAAAGCAAGACTTGATAGCTGAAATTGAAAGAATAGTTCAGGAATATGATGATGTAGCTTTAAAGTTGGAAGGGCTAAGAGGAGCTGAACACGAGGAAAGAGAAGCAATTTTAGACTCTTTAAGGGAGTTAAGAAAACTCCCTGGTGGTCGGCTCTTTTTAGCTCTAAGAACCCAGGGTACTGTAAACGCTCAAAAGGCAATTGAAAACATAAAAAAGGCCGTGGAAAATCTAAAGGAGCTGTCTTTTGATCTTTCAAGCGTCTATGATCCAGCTCATGCAATTAGATATAGGGAGGGGAGAGGAGGACTAGCAAAATCACTTAAAAGATCGGTGAAAATCAAGTCCGAAAGGATTTCGTTATTTAATGCTCCTCTGCCTATTGTTGCCACAACGGGAAAGTATGCCACTTCCCTATATTCCTATAAGGCAGCCCAAGAAAAGGTTTGTCCATATGATCTGTTGCTTGCTTATCTTGGTTTAAGTCACTTCGGGATCGTGATATCAGAGAGAGATCAAGCAACTTCGATCGTACTCTTAAGACCAGCCGTTAATATGAACCTAGACGATAT
>QMVZ01000246.1 GCA_003661365.1 Thermoproteota archaeon
GATGACTCCCGGGCCCGTTGAGGTGTCGCCGAGTGTACTGGCTGCTTTGGCTAGTCCTTCAATTCACCACTATTACCCTAGATTTATAGAATTCTTTGAGGAAACTGTTGAAAAGCTAAGGCAAGTATTCCAAACGAAAAATGATATAGTTATCATGCAGGCGGAGGGTATTCTTGGTTTAGAAGCAGCTGTCGCCAACGTAATGAATCCCGGTGAAAAAGTTTTGGTGCTTGACTCTGGGCCCTTTGGCAAGTGGTTCGGAGAGTACGTGGTGAATTATGGCGGGGAAATTGTGGAGTTGAGGGTTGAGTACGACGATGCTATAGAACCTGCTGATGTAAAAAGAAAACTGGAAGAAGAAAAAGACATTAAAGCTCTAACAGTTGTGCACTGCGAAACTCCTGCTGGGATAGTTAACCCAATTAGGGAGATCTGCAAAATAGGCAAAGAACACGGCGTTATTACCATAGTTGATGCAGTTGCATCACTTGGAGGAATCGACGTTAGACCAGATGAGTGGGGCATAGACCTTTGCATTACTGGATCCCAAAAGTGCCTTTCGTCAACTCCTGGATTGACTATAATTTCGGTGAGTGAAGAGGCTTGGGAAGTTATGGAAAAACGGAAGAAGCCTATCAGAAACTCCTATCTCAGCTTACTCGACTGGAGAGAAGCTTGGATAAGGAATAAAAGATTTCCACACACTCCTCTTGTTGCTGAAATTTACGGAATCAATCAAGCTGCTACGGAAATATTAGAAGAAGGGCTCCAAAATGTATTCGATAGACACGCAAAAGTAGCAAAGGCAACTCGAAACGGTATAGAGGGCATGGGATTGAAACTATGGCCGAAGAAAAAAGAGATAGCCTCCAATACGGTTACGACGTTTAAACTGCCTGAGGAAGTAGACGACGTAGAGTTCATACAAAGGATGGCAGACAAATATGGAGTTCTAATAGGCGGAGGTTTCAGAGAACTGAAAGGCAAACTTGTGCGGATCGGACATATGGGCTATAATGCTACGCTACCAAACATCGTTGCGACATTAGTTGCTATTGAAAAGACATTAACTGACATGGGGCATCCAGTTAAGTTTGGATCAAGTATAAACGCAGCTTTGCCATCCTTATAGTAATAGGTATATCAAAGGAAAACCAATTGGAAACTGAATGCGAGGGACTCTAAATTGAGGAGAGATCGATCATTATGACGGTTCTGGCAACGTGGAAACAGCGAGGGGTGAACTTGCCAGAGACGCTAGTAACCACCCTAATCTTTAAATGGCGAATACAATTAAGTTAATAAATATCGGTGATAGAAATGCAGAAAGTTCTGCTTGTAAACTCTGAGAAATGCACGGGTTGCAGAATATGTGAAATAGTCTGCTCTTTTCACAAAGAGAGGGAGTGTAATCCAACAAAGTCTAGAATACACATTATAAAATGGGAGGATGCTGGGATAGATGTACCAATAGTCTGTCAACAATGTGAGATTCCTATTTGTGAAAGAGTCTGTCCAGTTGAGGCGATATCAAGAGATCAGAAAACTGGAGCTATGATAATAGACTATAACGTATGCATTGGGTGTAGAATGTGTCTGATGGCATGTCCCTTTGGAGGGATGTCCATAGATATTGAGCAGAAAAAAATTATTAAATGTGACCTTTGTGAAGGAAACCCAGTATGTGCGAAGTTTTGCCCAACTCAAGCTATTGAGTATGTGCAAGCAACGAGAGCCACCCTAATAAAGAAGAGAAACTCAGCTCAGAAATTCAGCGAGTTAATAAGAAGATTGGTTGTACCAGCTTAATTTCTAATTTTCTTTTACGGTTCTTACTTAGGAAGTCACATTAACTTCTTTTTTATTTCATTACTTTTTCAGTTGAGAGTTTCCCAAAGGCTGAGAGCCTCTTGTTAATTGTTTGAGAGTGAGATGTTCCCGCGCGTTCTTTTAGAGTTATATCTCTCTGAGATACGAAGCCAGTATTTTAAGCTTCCCACAATATTCCCCTGACTATGTAGCGTTGGAATAGATAGATCAGAACAAGAGGAGGGATTATTGAAATTAGACGTGGAAGCTATCCATCAACCTGTACTGCTATCGAATCTCTTTGAGTACGGTAAGGCAAAGTATTGATATGACAATGTTAATGCAAGTTTTGTATTTATTAAACCAATGAATACCAAATTAGGTAGAGTATAGGGGGTATTTTATGGGCCAACTTTCTGTAAGTATGAAAGAAGTTACGGAACTTCTAGGTAAATTAATAAGAATTGATAGTCAGAATACCCCGAGATGCACCACTGAAATCGCAGAATTTATCGCTAACTACTTTGAGAAGGATGGATTACATATAGATTTGGTTAGTAGTGTCAAAAAGAAAGCTTCGCAGAATATGAATACGGCCAAGCCCTTCTCCCTAAATGCCGACTCAACCGCCCCCACAACCTCATCCATGAACAAGAACTGCTTAACCTTCCTTCCTCCATCAAAAAGAGAGTCGATGGAAAGTGTTAAATTTGGTTAGGGGTAAAAATGAAGGTTTGGGTGTTAGAAAAATGGCTTCTAGTAAACCAGGATTGTTCGCTAGAGAAGCAACAGGAC
>QMVZ01000247.1 GCA_003661365.1 Thermoproteota archaeon
ACATCTTTGTGGCCACGAAAGCGATGTTTGAGAGGAAGTACTCGATCATTTAGCTATAATTTCAGTTCCAGATATCCCGTTTAGTGCCCTCAGAAGATCTCCTCTTTCTCTATACCCAGAGATCCTAACTTTTTTGCCTTTTTCCGCTAAGATCAATGCTTTTCTAATCTTCTCTTTAATCCCTCCCGTTACATCTGTTGTTAAATCAAGGACTTCATCCAAACGACTTAGATCTTCCCTGTGAAGTTTCGGAATGAGGTTTCCTTTCTTATCAAGGACACCGGGAACATCTATCAAAAACAGAATTTCATCAACGACATCTAGAAGTAGAAAGGGTATGTCGTCGGCCGAAATTATTGATACACCTTTCTCCTCATCAAAAACTATGTCTCCCATCAATAAGGGAGTGATTCCATTTCTTAAAGCCAACTTAATTGGAGAAAAACAGAGCTTCCAGCCCTTTGAGGACTTATAAAGAAGGGATGAAGGATGAAACACTATAACTGGCAATTTTAGCTCAAGAAATTCTTTTAAAAAGATCTGTGATAACTCAGTAAGCCAAAATCTAGTTTCTGTCACGCCTATTCTTTCTTTAGGGTTCAATCCTTTATTCAAACCATGTTTAGCAGCAAAGGGATGTGCATAGGAACCTCCTCCATGAGCAAGAATTAGATTTGTCCCTGAGCTAACTATCTCTTTAACTTCCTTGCAGAAATCCTTTATAGTCTTCATTCTAGGCTTTGGACGGCCTAAACTCTTTTCAGTAATTGTTGAGCCCCCTATCTTTATGTAAATTGTTTTTTGTAGCGGCATTATGGACTGAGACATGTAACAGGTGGTTCGCTCATAAAGATTAATTCCCTAAACAATTTCGAAAATGTGATGTCAACATACGTAGTAGATGAATACATATTGACCAGCGGTGGCTTAACAGATGAAAGCACCCTTAAGAAGCTAAGAGACTCTACCATTCTCGTCCCAGAAGGGATTATTAAGCATATGGAGATAAGGGCAAACAAAGGAGATAGAAGAGCGCTTGAGGCCCTCTATCACATTCTTAAGCTGCGGGAAATGGCTCCTAAATTAAAAATAGAGGTTAAAATCGCTAAACACGTGGAAAGAGGCTCTAAGGCCCTTGAAGAGATCGCAGAAAAGCATGATGCGAAGATTCTTACTAGCAACTCCATAAGGTGGCTTGCTTTTAGGGCAAAGGGAATTCCAGCTTCATACCTTGGCACAGGAGATTGGCGCCCAGTCATCGAGGAATTCTTCCAGAAGGACGTAATGAGCGTACATCTAAAGGAAGGGGTACCTCCCATGGCTAAGAGAGGACATCCGGGACACTTCAAGCTAGTCAAGCTAAGGGAGGAACCTATGAAGAAGGATGAGATGATGAAGCTTGCCTATGCTCTTATAGAGGGTGCAAGGTCTGATCCAGAAGTTTTCATAGAAATCCAAAGGAGAGATGCGTATGTCATTCAATTAAGGGAATACAGGATCCTCATAGCACTTCCGCCGTTCTCTGATGGCGTTGAGATAACAGCGGTAAGGCCCATCGTTAAAGTTACCCTTGACGATTACAAGTTAAGCAACAAACTGAAGAAAAGGCTGAGGGAAAGAGCTGAGGGAATCGTAATAGGAGGTCCCCCGGGAGCTGGAAAAACTACATTCACAAGCGCTTTAGCCGAATTCTACAGAGATCTGGGGAAGATAGTCAAGAGCTTGGAGTCCCCAAGAGATCTGCAGGTGGGCGATGAAATCACGCAATACACAAAGCTAAACGGGAGTTTTGTGAATACTGCCGATCTTCTACTTCTTGTAAGGCCAGACTACGTGTGTTTCGATGAGATGAGGAAGGATGATGATTTCAACATATACACAGATATGCGATTGGCTGGCATAGGCATGGTTGGCGTGATACATTGTGGCTCACCGATCGAGGCAATTGAGCGCTTTATAGGCAGGGTTGACTTGGGAATGCTCCCGCACGTGGTAGATACTGTGATATTCATAGAAGAGGGGAGAATAAAGAAGGTCTACAGCTTGGGCATTACAGTAAAGGTCCCTCATGGGATGAGGGAGGAGGGTCTTGCCAGACCTGTCGTGTTGGTTAGAGATTTCGAGAGCGGTCAAGCTGAATATGAGATATACTCCTTCGCGGAGCAGGTTGTGATAATGCCTCTTAGGAGAAGAAGGCCTCCTTCTATTGAGATCAGGGAGCCCCCAACAGGCAAGGAGATTTACGATTTTGCAGTTAGGGAGGGAAAGAAGTCGGTCATATTAGAGTTTGGGGAACTGGGTGCAAACAGAAGTGTGTCCTTATATGATGGCGACAGAGAAATCGCTACAGTGAAGCTAGGTCCCATGGGGAGGGCTGCTGTAGGGAAGAGAAGGAAGGTTGGGAGACAAATACTAAAAGCGTGGAAGTCTGGGACTCTAAGAGCTTTCTTCTTATAAGGGTTCTTTAGCAGAAGAAATCTTTCTGATGCGCTCTTCTATTCCGATTGATTTGAGAAATTCGAAAACAGCAGGTGGAACAAGGGACTTCCAAGAGTTGTTCCCTTCTAAAATCAGTTCTCTAATGTTGGT
>QMVZ01000248.1 GCA_003661365.1 Thermoproteota archaeon
TGAAAAGGCGCTGATATTGGAAAGGGGATCTACCGTCCTCGATGCAGCCGCAAGAATACACAAATCTTTCGTTAAAACGTTCAAGTATGCGAAGATATGGAGCGAAAGACTTCCGTACTCACCCATGAGGGTAGGAAAGGACTTCATCCTTGAGGACGGCGATGTAATAGAGATCAAGGCATAAAGCCCTGTGAGGTCCTTTCCATGGGAAAGAAGATCCGAATACTCCTGTTTTTCCTAGCCACTTTAGCTGTGAGCGCATCCTTAGTTACGTACTTTCTAACAAAGTCTCCTGATAGGAATTACTGTAAGTTAGCGCAGAAAGAGCTAGAAATCGTTCTAGAGGAAATAGAAAGCGTTAGGGGTCTAAGCCCTCAAACAAGCGTGGAAATAGAGGTTGTCACTAGATCGTGGATAGAGAAGAACTGGGCTCTGCCCTTCGCAAATTCTCAGAGAGAGGAGATTTTCTACGAAGAAACAATCTATAAAGCACTATTTCTGCTCCCTCAAAATGCCAATCTCACACAGATAAAAATAGATCAATTTAAGGCGACCATGGCTGCCGCAGTAGGAGATAAGATCTTCATAACTAGGGAGTTCTTCGACCCCTACGACGAGGTCAAGGCCCTAGAGATATTATCTCACGAAACCACGCACATAATACAGCGTCACCACTTTAGTATCCCTGAAAGAGCCACTCATGACGGGAGACAGGCCAGATCTGCTTTAATAGAAGGTGATGCGCTGATAACGGCCGAGAATTTCATTCTTTATCATTTTGGAATCAAACTTCAAGACTCTTCCAACATATCCTACTCTCCGATAGAGGAGATTTGGCTTTTCCCTTACAAATACGGAAAATCCTTTGTCAAAAACTTGTTAGAAGTTGGTGGCTGGGAAAAGGTGAACTTTGCCCTTGAAAATCCACCTAACACAACAGAACAGATCCTACATCCTGAAAAATACTTTACTTGCGAGGGATTTGTAGTTCCAAGTGCACCTTCCCTGGAAGAAGGAGGCTGGAAAAGAGTTAAGTCGGATAGGCTGGGCGAACACGTCATCCTCACAGTGCTCTCAACATCTCTTCCAGAGAATGAGGCTGGAGAAGCAGCTGAGGGGTGGAACGGGGATAATCTAACCCTTTACATCAAGGATGATGGCTTTTTACTCGAGTGGATCATCCTCTGGGATACCAAACTTGATGCTCTTCAGTTCGAGGAAGCATTTCTAAAGGTCTTAGAGAAAAGAGGAGAGAGAATAACCCCTGAACTCTGGCGCTGTAATGACAGATACGTGTTTCTTTATGTCAAAGAAGAAAGGGCAGCTGTCCTTATATCAAACGACTTTGAGGCTATAAACAACTCCTTGGTATTCATAAGAACAGGCTCATAAATAGAAAGGATCCACGCGGTTTGAGGGGCAATTAATTTGGTAGAACTGGCGATCCAATACTTCTCTAACCCTTGGGGCCCCAAGGGTTCAACTATATTGAAGTAATCCACGATTTAATCTGAATACATCTAAGGCTTGATGCCCTTCCTCCCGCGTGGATCATGTAAGTTTCTAGCTATCTCATAATTAAATTTTATTGTAAATAACAAGTTAATTTTCCTGAGATTACAACTCAATATCCATCGTAGCCATTTTTGCATATCCGTTAATGCTTTTTAATAGGCTTTTTATGCTAATTCTCTCATTTGGACAATGTGCCAGTTCTTGGTTTCCAGGTCCATAGCCTATGGTTGGAATTCTAGCCTCTCCTGCCGTATAGGCACCGTCCGTACTGAATCTCCAGACAGAAACCTCGGTTTCCAATAGCTTTGCCACTTTTCTGGCTAGGGGTCCATCCATGTACCAAGCTGGGAAATAACCCTCAACCTCTTCCTCATATCCAGTGTAACACCTGATGAGTTTTTTCCTAATCTCCACCTCTCCTTTTCGGACGAACCTCATCAACCAGCTAACGATCTCCTCTTTGGACTCGCCTGGAATGGTTCTCCTATCAAAAAGGATTTCACAACAATCAGGGATTATAGGAATCTCCCCGGGGCGGCACCTTATGGAAACTGGCGCTATACTTGCCCTCCCAAGAACGGGATGGCTTGGAAGTCCTTTTTGAGCTTCTTCCACCTTTAATAGGACTCTACAACCCTCTAAAAGAGCATTTTCACCAAGATCTGGCATACTGGAATGGGCAACCTGGCCATATACCCTGAGAAGTAGCTCAGCTCTCCCTCTATGGCCAACCGCAACATTGAGTCCAGTAGCCTCCCCTAAAACCACTAGATCCGGCTTTATCTTCCTCTCTCTAAGGAAGTGCTTTATGCCAAAGCCTTCTTGATCCTCCTCATGCACCACAAAAACGTAATACAGGTTATTTCTCACCTCTTTGAGCTTGGATGCTGAATAGATCATTGCAGCAATGGACCCTTTCATGTCAACGGCTCCTCTACCCACGATCCAATCATCAATTATCTCAGCAGAAAAAGGATCCACTTGCCACGAATCTAGATTACCTGGCCCTACGGTGTCCATATGACCGTCGAAAACTATTGTAGAGTCAGAATATCCTTTGATAA
>QMVZ01000249.1 GCA_003661365.1 Thermoproteota archaeon
CCCTCTCCCTTGCCTTTGCAAGATCGGGATGATAAGCCAGGTCTTCTATGTTATATCCCTCTTCTTGTACGAGTTCAGCGGCTTCTTTGGAGAAGGGATACCTAGAGATGTCCATGTCTCTCTAAACTGAGAGGTGAGCCAAATAATATGTTACATTAGCCCCTTCAAATCCTAGAGAGTACCGCATCCTCATCGGTGTGTTTGTTGAGATCTCTATGCTCATGTCCTGGGCTATCGTAGCTGGTTTTGCCATCCTTTCTAAGTATGCTAGGCTATAGATGCTCTTAGAGGGTTCGTCTGCCCAAATGTCTAACAATATCGGATCATCCCTCGATATTTCTATGACACTTTCGGTTCCTCTACCTGATGTCTTAAGCTTTAGCGCCTCTGTACTTATCTGTACCTCTACCTCGTTTCCCACTAGCTCAAGATCTTTTATCATTGAAGGGAAACCTTTGCACTCAATCCTTGCGCCTGCTTTGAAGTCCACCTTCAGCTCCCTCATCTTGAATGGTTCCCCGGCAAGCAAGGGAAGGATGAACTTTCTGGTGTACTTTCCCTTTATCTCTACAGTTATGCTGTTTTCATCAAATATCATCGCAACTGTTTCGGTTGACTTAGCTCTTTTGAGAACTTTTATCAGCTCCGTGAAGTTTATTCCGACGTACCTCTCTTGATCTACTTCAAACTCTGTGAAGAATGGTTTGGGAAGTACCACTTGAACCATCGCAGTCTTTGCTGGCTCTAATGCTGATAAGCTGAGTCCAGCTTCTGGGTCGATTTTTATAGTTGCTTCCTCAACAAGAAGCTCCACAGCACTCATGGAGCCTGTAAAAGTCTTAGTCTCGTCAACCATCAATTTAGCTGGCATCTCTCATTCCCCTCTCCAACATACCTTCCAATCTTTCCAACTCCTCCTCAAGCTCAATTGCCCTTCTCAATAGCCTTAAATCTATACCACTCAGTTCTGCAATTGCGTTTGCCTGTATCTCCTTAAGCTCCCCTTCTGCAGAAAGGACGTTTCCAGTAACTAAGATCACTGAAGAGAGGTCGAAGGGCTTTACATCGCCATAGTAAACCTTTGCCTTCCCACTCCCGTCTTCCACTACCAAGAAATTCTCTGCTGAGTGTATGACAACGCCAGCGATACAAATGTTGACACCGCTCTCCTTTATGTTGACTATCCTTGTTATCTTCATGCTAACCCCCTACAAGAAGTCCACTAACTTCTGGCGTCTTATTGGCTCGACCTCCTCAAGCATTTCCTCTCCAAGTTTCTCTCCCTCTTTTAGGAATAGGAACATTGATCTAGCCTCTTCTTGAAGAAGCTTCAGCCTTTGATGCACATATCCCATGAGGTTGTGGGTTTCAAGTGTCTTTAGGGCTGGTTGTATGTACTTGACCGCGGACCTAGGATACATAGTGAGAACCAAATTGCCTCCACATTTCTCACATCTTCCAGATAGAGGAGGTCTCCTGTACTTGGCGTTACATGAGGAGCACCTGAAGCCCTGCATTGAGAACTTCCTTAGGTTTCCAGATATGTCCCTCAGGAAATGAGAAGTTATTGCTCTAGCTATCGAATCCTCAGGATCAACTGCTCTTATCTTAAGCTCTAACTCTATGTGCTTCTCCAACTTGTCAGTCATCTTTTCCAGCCTTCTGTACATAGTCATAAGTGGTCCTTGGTCAATTCGGCTTGTTCTGTTAGTAAAGGAGATCTTTGGGTAAGGAATTCCTTGAGAAAAGAGTTTTCCGACCGTTTGAACTAAGCCTTCGAGTTTCGATGGGCTCTCGTAATCATACGTTTTCTCATAAAACTCTAGAGGATATTTCTCTACAACCTCCATGTTATAGCTCTCATCATCTATGTAGTTCAAGTCTATTCTAGTAACGATCAGGAGAGGTGCGTCCTCCCTTCCACCAGGGGTTGCAGGCAGGTAGTGCCTTGAGAAGTTGAGCAACATGTCTAAGCCTAGGATTATGGAGTCCTCATCCCCATCCGCATTTCTCCTCTTTGCAGCGTGAAGGAATGGGTGAGCAAAGACCACTGAAGTTTTGGTGAAGCCTATTATCCTAGCCACGTTTGCAATGAAAGTATGGGGGGAAATCGTGAAAACAATGTGCCCAACGAGGTCCGTGGGATCACTCAAGTTGTAGAAACTAGGAAGACCATAAAATAACTCTAATTCTTCATCCACAAACTTTGAAACCCTATAAAGATACTCTGCTGCTTTTTCAGGTATGATTATGTCGTTTATCTTAAGCTCGAGAAGTTGGTCATCGCTTTCAAGGTGCTGACCATTTACGTCATGGGTGTAACCCAGCTCTCTGAGCTTTTCTACGGAGACTCCTATTTCAAAGGGCTTGAAATGGGTCATTACCGCGTTTGTAGTGTCAAACCTACATGTTCCGTCTTTAAACACGTATAGATCATACTTGCTCCTTAGGATACCCTTTTCAACTGGTTCCGGATATTTATCGTCGTTAGTTAGACCTATGACGCACCTTATCTTCTCAAGATCGACAGCTTCAGAGCTAAGAAGGGATTCGAAAACCTCATCAAGGAGA
>QMVZ01000250.1 GCA_003661365.1 Thermoproteota archaeon
CCCAGCTTCCTTTAGCTGATCTAAAGAATAGGGACCCCTTACATCTTTACCTACTTTCTTTAGCGCTATTTTCACCGATTTCTCTATGAGATCGTTGCATCTTCTAATAATCTCCACACAAGAAGAGGTATGAGCTAACTTCCTTGCCTCTTCAAGCAATTCTAAGATATCACTGATTCTTCCGGGGCTCCTCATTTTGCATCAGGTAAAAGTAGGTTAAACCCCTCTAAAAAATCTTAGTCAAAGTTAAGGGCGGCTCAGTGCTTTTTTGAGGAGTTCTAGGATGTTTGGTGGAATAAGGGGGTCATCAAACTCGATTAATATGCCGGATGCATCTGTTTGATGGGTTGCAGCAATCAAATTCAGCAAAGGCGCTGTCTCATCCATCAATCTAATCATTGAAAGATCTATCTGAACGAAAATAGGCTTTTCAAACCTACTAAATGCTTCAATATCTACCTGAATCGCGTGCAAGATGAAATCTGCAGAGGGAGGTACGTGTCTCACCAAATAGTCAGCAAATTCGAAGATCTCGTCTGGATTTCTCCACGCTCTTATCTCTTCTCCGGGAAGGCCGATAATACCAATTCCCAGATCTTTCTGCCCAATTTCTTCCCTAATGCTGGCAAGGAGCTCTGGAGTAATTACATCAGGCTTTCCACATATCCTTAATGCATCTATCTTATCCCCTGCTGCGGAAATCAGGGACATGATGTTTTCCTTAAGTTTGCTAGGATCAACCGTAAAGATGGAAAGTTCCACCGTTTCTATCATTTCCTTAACTTCTGAAATGAACTGAGCGAGTTTTTGATTTCCAACGTCTTTCTGATGCACGCCTATGGAAACCTCATCAGGTCTCAGCTCACGAATTAGGTTGAGCCATGCATCTAACAAGCCCTGATCAACATGTTTAAGGTTGGGAAGCCTAATGTAGATAGAGATAGGCATAGCTAGGATATCAAATGGCTTGATCTCACCTGTCGCATACACTATCATGAATTCGCCGAAAACAGCTAGCGTCTCGGATTTTATCGTGAAAAGCCTCATGTTTTTGAGCTGTTCCTTTGTTAGCACGAAAATACCACTTTTTCTCCCTTGAGCGACGGCTCTGAACATCTCTTCAGTTCTAACTTCTGGGTACATGCCGTGATCTGTTCTCCTGCCAGTTAGGAGAGTAATGGCATCTGCAAGAGAGCCAACCATAACGTGTATTATCTCATCCTCCCTCGTGTTTTCTGCTATCCAATTAGCAACTGCGACCAAGTCTGGGTTATTCAAGCTAAAAGCTCCCCAAGCTTTAGGCTCCTCTGAGACCATTGTAGTCAATTCCCTGACAAGAGGAGCAGGTTCAACAATCCTGGGTCCTTGAGGGAGTCTTCCACGTCCTATTGGAATGAGAGAAAAGCTGAATAAGGAATTCACCGCTAGAAATACCAAAGTAATGGTTACGATGAGCTTTCTGCTGGCTGTTCGATTAATAATCCTTTTGTAGCCTAGAGCAGCAACTGCTGAGTTCACAAGAGGGGCATGAATGAAGTACCTCCAGCCGTAGGTGAGTAAGATTGAAAAGAAGCCCAAGAAACTTCCAATAAACAATCTCCCTTTGAGCTTCTCCTTAAAACAGGCGTAAATACCAAGGGGGAGTAGTAATAGAGTTGGGATGTTCATCGACAGGAAGCCCAGTATTTGTAATCTTCCCCTGGCTAAGTTTGCCCTTAGAGCATCCAAGTTGCTGAGAATGTGTAACATCCAAGGGAGAAAGAGTATTAGGGAAAGACAAACCACAAAGACAGCTTCCTTAATGTAGCTGCGATCCAGCTTGTACATGAGAACTACTGATATCGCTAGAGAAAGCATTATGGTGTAGGGCATGCCAAGGTGGGAATAAAGGAAGATCGTAAGAAGTGCAGTTGCTATGTATTTCCTCTTTCTCAAGAAGAAGTAAAGGAAGGGCATGTACAAAGCTAAGATCATGGCAGTTGGAGCCACAGTAAGTTGCCAACTCCAAAACTTACCGTCAGCGGATAATAGACCTAGAAAGGAAGCAGCAGTTACATCATCAAAAAGAAGTCTAATTGCTAACCAAGATAGGAGAAGAGTCAAAGGATACTGAACTATCGCTATTAACCTTCCTATCTCAACGTAACCCAGCTCAAACCCGTCGTGGATCCACCATATAAGGATGTGCTCGAAAGGAGGGTATAGCTGGGGCCTTCCAACAGGAGCAAATTCATAGTAATCCCAAAGAACTACTCTATCGAAGTCCGCAAACATCTTACCCATCAGGAGGTGGTACGGAGTATCGAAGCCGAAGCGAAGCCTGTTCCTTTTCGCAAACAATAGAACTAGGTGTGCTAAGATTAGCACGATCGAAGCGTAGTCTAGGAGTGTGAGTGATCTCAGATGACGCTTTATTCCGCCCAAATCAATTCCCCTTTATTTTTATGGCATTTGACAGTCTAGACATGGGATACTAAGGCAAGGGACAGATGTTTCATTCAACTATGCTAAATAAACATTTGTTTCAAAGGTACTTCGCAACACACTGGAACGAAGA
>QMVZ01000251.1 GCA_003661365.1 Thermoproteota archaeon
ATATATATCTTCTCGATGCTCAAGGGAATGTAATAAACAAAATAAAGAAAGGAGATGCAAGGAAACAGAAGGAATGGCGATTTCCTCTAAAATATCATTATCACACCAGGATTCTGAGAGAGGGACTTTATACTGAAGAGAGTATGAAACACCCAGCAAAGATGAATCCTCTCTGGGCACAAAGAATTATCCAAGAGTACTCTAAACTAAACGAGGTCATTTTAGATCCGATGGCAGGAGTAGGGACAACAGGGATCGAAGCCTCACGCCTTGGAAGGAAAGCTGTTATGATTGACATAGAGAGGAAATGGGTCAATGAGATGAAAAAGAACATAAAGTTGCTTGAGAAAAATGGACAAAAGATTGGGGAAGTTATGGTTATGAGAGGAGATGCTACGAAACTGAACAAAACCATGTTTCCAAGGAAATTCAAACCTGATGTTGTAATCTTCTCTCCACCTTACGGCCATGAAGGCGTTAGTGGAGACACAAGTCTTCGAGGCGGAGAGAAATACGACGAATATGGAGAAAGAGATAGGAACATAGGGATGAAAAAAGGGAAGGCTTACGATGAAGCTATGCTCAAAGTATATGCAAGCATAAACAAAGTCTTACCCAAGAACAAACTGATGATCGTTAATATTAAAGATAGAACAGAAAACAGAAAGAGAATAAGAACTGGAGAGAGACTTAAGAACATAGCTCCTCTACTAGGGTTCAAATTTGTTGAAAGTAGAAGAATATATGCTCCTCCCTCTGGCTTCAGAAACATAGCAGAAAAGAAACATGGAATTCCTAAGATAAGAAGCGAACGCATACTGGTCTTTAAGAAAGTTGGAGAACCGAAAATTAAACTATCAGATAACGCTTGACGAATTAGATGTTTTGTTTAAACGCTAAACAAAAACCATTTCTCTTTTTCAAGTAAACTTTTCCGAACCTCTACTTTAACGCGCTCTCCCAACATTTTAACATTTTATAATATGCAGCGCGCGCCATGCCCTAAGGCTAAGGGAAGCTATTTCTAGCTAGAATATCTCTCAGCTATCTCTTCTTCCTGGTGTGTTTTTCTTAAAATGTTTTACAAACTAAAAGTTTCTCCACCCTTCTTTCTTGGTCCCAACTATAAACTATTTTTGTTTCCTAGATAAAATGGAATGATGCCTCCACCCAGGGAACTCCTATCAGATTATAGAAAATGGCTTGAATACAAGCACAGAACCCCTCCCACGATAAAATTCTATATCAGGATTGCTGAGCAATTTCTTCCCTACATCAAAGGGAAAAAGATAGATGAAGAAGATGTAAAATCCTTTCTTGAAGAGAGAACAAAAGGGCTAAGGGAAAGGAGCAGAAGAAACGTAAAAACAGCCCTCAACCAATTCCTCAAATTCTTGAAGAAGAGAGGTTATGAGGTAAAGGTTCCTCTTAGGGAGCCCATCCATCAAAATGAGTTGCTCAAGAAGTTCATAGCCTATCTAAAAGCAAGGGGATGTACAGGAAAGACTCTCTCAAACTATCCTTTGTTAGCCAGAGTATTTCTTCGCTGGCTCAAAGGCAAGAAGGTTCTGAGAGATTTCGATAAGTCAGATGCAATGCGGTTTCTCATGTACTTGACCTCAGAAAGAGGAGTTGGTCCTGGAGGGCTTGAGAATTACGTCGATGCTTTGAGGAACTTCTTCGACTTCCTAGCGATAATGAAGATAACATCGAGGAACCCTTTTAGGGAGATAAAAAGACCCAGAAGAGCGAGGAGCCTTCCAAATCCCTTGTCGATTGAGGAAATGAAGAAGATGCTGGAGGAGGCAAGGAGGCTGGGATTAAGAGAATATGCGTTGATGAGATTTATGTATGCCACTGGTGTCAGGGCCTCAGAGCTTCTTGAGCTTAGGTGGGCTGATTTAGATCTGAGATCAAGAACTGCGCTGATAAGGGGAAAAGGAGGAAAGAACAGAATCGTTATCTTTGACGAGGAAACATCGCTGGCTATTTCAAAGTACAGGGCACTGGTCAAAAAAGTGCTAATGGCCTCATCTCAAGATCGGGTCTTTCTGATGAAGAGCTACATGACATTAAGCAAGATGATAAAGAAGATAGCTAAACTTGCTGGAATAAAAAGAAACGTAACGCCTCATTTAATAAGACATAGCTTTGCCACTCATTTATTAGAGGCAGGAGCAGATCTAAGAGTTATCCAAGAGCTGTTAGGGCATACTACACTAAGATCAACTCAAATCTACACTCATGTATCAAGGAAGCATCTGAAAACAGAATATAAAAAGCTGTGGGAGATGCTTAAATTCTAGGTCTCTCCAGCCCTTTCCAGTAGATATTTTATTACATCGTTGAAATCAATTCTTCCCTTTCCTTTTTCAGCCTTTAGCTTAGCTCTGAGAATGTTAAGTTTGTTGTATGTCTCCCTATCTACCCATATCGTGGTTCCTTCTGACATCTCCATCCAAAAAAATTATTTGCTATAAACTTATAAAATATACCCCTATCTTCCATAAAGAGGTATGGGGTCGGACCCCCCACCCAGGGAACCCCGACCCC
>QMVZ01000252.1 GCA_003661365.1 Thermoproteota archaeon
AGGATGAGAAGAACAAAAATCAAGTCCTAGATTTAGCTAAAGCGATTTACAATGAGCTAAAGGGCAAGAACTCTAAGTGTTGATGAATTGTTAGATTTAATGATTGGCTCGCAGAGGTTAAGAAATTAAGCTTTCAGTGAAGGGAAAATTTGTGGTCGGCTTGAAGATATCGTTACCAAGGATAAGATTGGCCTATCTTCCTACCCCCTTAGAATATCTGCCACGTCTATCAAAGTATTTAGGTGGTCCAAAAATATGGATTAAGCGTGATGACCTTACGGGACCAGCTTTTGGAGGAAATAAAGTGAGAAAACTAGAATTCGTAATGGCAGATGCCCTAAGTAAGGGATCCAGTGTTGTAATTACGACAGGTGGCGTTCAATCCAACCACGCTAGGGCCACAGCCGCAGTTGCAAGTAAACTGGGTCTGAAAGCTGTTTTAGTGTTAAGAGGAAAAGAACCATCCGAAGTAAAAGGCAATCTACTTCTCGACAGGCTTTTTGGAGCAGAAGTAAGGTTCTTTCCAGTTGAGAGGGAGGAGATTCCAAGGATAATGGAAGAAGTTGCTGATGAACTCAGAAAGAAGGGAGAAAAACCCTATATAATACCTTTAGGAGCCTCTTTCCCAATTGGTGCCGTTGGTTACGCCAATTCGGTGGTTGAAATCTACAATCAAGCCAAGGAAATGGGCATAAAAATCGACTGGATCCTGCATGCTGCGGGCTCAGGAGGAACGCAGGCCGGCTTAGTCTTTGGGACCAAAATGTTGAAAATGGACGCTAAAGTTCTAGGGATAAGCATGGGTCCAGATGCAGAGAGCCTGAGAAGCGCATCTTTAAGAATAGCTGAAGGAATTTCTAGCCTCTTAGGCATCGACGTTCGGATCAGCGCACAGGACTTCAAAGTAGTGGACGATTATGTGGAAGAAGAGGGAAAGATTACTAAAAATGTCGTTGGAGCGATAAAAACACTAGCGAGAACCGAAGGAATCATGTTAGATCCCGTTTATACCGCAAAGGCGATGTTAGGAACCATAGAGCTGGTAAGAAACGGCTTCTTTGATGCCAACGAAAACGTGCTTTTCATACATAGTGGAGGTTTACCTGGCCTATTTGCTTACGGGAGAGAGCTTTCAGCTTTTATGAGCTAATCTCCTGCATGTTCCAAGGGATATAGTGAATTGAGAAGACCATTTGGCTTTTATAAGTTCCCACCGATTTGCTAAACGGTGCTTACATGTGTGACATTTTAGTTGTGACTCCCAGAGCTACGGAAAATGGCGTAATGCTATTCGCCAAAAATAGCGATAGAGACCCTAACGAAGCTCAGATCCTGGAATTTATCCCAAGAAAAAGGCATAGCGAGGAGAAAGTTAAACTCACTTACGTAGACTTTCCTCAGGCTGAAGAGACTTATGCAGTTATTCTCTCCTGTCCTTGGTGGATGTGGGGGGCTGAGATTGGAGCCAACGAGTTCGGTCTGGTAATTGGAAACACAGCGGTTTTCACAAAGGAAAAGTATGAAAAGACAGGAATTCTAGGAATGGACATGATACGCCTTGCTTTAGAAAGAAAGAAGAGCGCAAAAGAGGCATTAGATTTCATAATCTCGATCATTGAAAAATATGGGCAGGGAGGAAGTGGAAGTTATGAGCACAAACTCTTTTACCACAACTCCTTTGTAATTGCAGACCCTAAGGAAGCGTGGATTCTTGAAACAGCTGGAAAGTACTGGGTTGCAAAGAAAGTCGAGAATTTTTACTCGATTTCAAATGCCCTAACCATAGATGAAGATTGGGATCTTGCCTCGGAAGGAGTCAAAGAACTAGCAAAGAAAAAGAGCTTCAGCTTTGCAAAGCATTTTTCCGATAGATTTTACACGCACTTCGCTCATGGCAGAGAGAGAAGGGCCTTCACTTATGCTAAGCTTAAGGAAAAAGAGGGGGAGATAAACCTTGAATACTTGATGGGAATCCTTCGTTCTCATCAAGTAGAGCCGTTCAGTCCAGAAAAAGGGTCGATGAGAGACGTGTGCATGCACTTTGGAGGTTTAACTAGGCCTTCTCAGACCTCATCATCTCAAATATCAGAACTTGACACAGAATTCCAAGTTCACTGGTTTACTGGAACTTCTCTACCTTGTTTAAGCATCTTTAAGCCAGTTTATTTTGAAACGGGCCTCCCAGATCTAGGAGAAAGGCCAACAAACAGGTACAATCCAAACGCATATTGGTGGCGCTTTGAAGCGTTCCACAGAAAGTTTCAGACAAACTATGAGCAAATAAAAGAGTTTTCGAAGGACAGGGATGAGCTACAGAGGAAAGTCGTTGAAAGAGAACGTGAAGTAAGAAAAAGTTATTTGATGGGCAAAACTTCCAAAGAAGAGCTTTTCCGGATAACGAAATGGGCCTTTGAGGTGGAGAAAAGGCTCTTGGAGAAATGGAATGTGAAATTAAAGTCAGGGAAGCTACCTTTACTCTACCGGAGAAAATGGAAGAAAGTAAATGAAAAGGCTGGCCTGAAGATATAGCGCTACTTTTC
>QMVZ01000253.1 GCA_003661365.1 Thermoproteota archaeon
GTTTCATCGTTTGCACCGATGCTCCAAGCTATGTACACTGAAGAGCCAAGTGCGAGAAGCAGGATAGCTAGACCCAAAATTCATCCCTTCAAAAACTACCTCCTATTCCGGGTAGCTCTTACTAATATTTTTCTCCTCACTCCTCCATGAAAATGGAAAAAATCTTGAAAATTGATTGGAAGAATAAGAGATTAGGAAGGTATATTATGCAGACTTAGGGGTAGAAACCTGAACTAGGTGCTGAGGAGATGGCTTGGATTGAGGGAGTAAACTGGCTATTGCTCTTATTGCTTGTCCTGTTTATCATCACATTGATTAAACGAGCTAGAAGAAATAAGGAGGATGCAGAAAACCTGTACTAATTGTTTCTAGACGATCAAGCGTCTGTGAACATATCTAGTTCCACTTCCCACCTACTCGAGCAAGGATGAATGTGTCTCACAGGGACCTCATCAGATTCCTCAGCACAAGGGAGAGCTTTCTATCCCTAAACTCCTCTACTATCTCTTTAAGCCCTATAAGCTGGGCTTTGAAGTTGATCAACCCTAGATAGGCTAGGCTGAGTGCCCTGTCTGCGTTCCCTGATGGATCCCTCTCGTAGTCGCTCAAAGCCCTGTCCCACGCCCTCATGAATGAAGACTCAAGTAGATTTCTCCTTTCCTCTTCAGTCAATATGTTCCTTATGTCATCGATGTAGACAGAAACGGGACCTGACCCTTTGCCCTCTAAGATATCTGCCCACGAATCGTGAGGGAGCTTGTAGGCCATTAGCTCCGGATCCCTAACTAAATAGGTTCTCATGGAGGCAAACAAGCCTGGATCTGGCCTGTCTCCAACCTCCTCTCTCATTAGAGAGGATGCAAACCTGTGAATCTCGTGTAAGTGGTCCGCGTGGGCCCTCCTTCCTCTCATTGCTGAGAGACAGTAGAGGGAGGCAAGACAGCAATAGGCGCCTGGTAATGCCCTTCCATCTTGGAGGAGGGTGGAAGCTATGACTTGTTCCACATAGTCAAGCATGGCTCTGGGCATATTTTTAGCTGCCTCCAAGGTTAAGGACCTCTTCTTAACCTGCAAGTCCCTTACTACAGTCCAAGCATATACTGGAAGGCCTTCGGCTCTAAAAACAACCTCTTCAATTGCTTCTTCTGAGTAGGGAATGGATAGCCTCACCAAGTGATTGACCAGTACGCTCCTGACCTCGTCCTCGCTCATCCTAGGTACATCAAGTGCGACAAAGGCTCCTCTTGTCCTGGGCTTGAGCCTAGACCACTCGGTTACTCTGGCCGTTGCGACGATCCCCTTAGCTCCAACCCTGGAGATCATGTTAGCGAGTTCAGGTGCCTCCGGCAAATCATCGAAGAAAAGGTAAAAGCCTCTTTCCTCGTGATGTCTTCCTATAGGGGCTCCTTCCCTGAGCAGGGCTATGTTGAATCCTTCATCCCATAGCCTCCTCCAAATAGCGTAAAGCAAAGTGGTCTTACCTGTTCCAGGTTCCCCGACCAAGATTATATTCTCCCCATTCTGAAGAAGGCTACAGGCTTTTTCTACTATGGAAGCAAGCCTATTGCTAACGATTAAGGCATCATCTAGATGTGAAGGCAGGCCCCACGGTGAGAGCACTTCTTCCCTTAAAGAAGGAGTGTAGTAGTAACTTACAAGCTGCTCTATACCAGATAAGGTCGATAGCACCGAGTCTATTTCGCTTCCAAGCTTGTTAAGAGAGATCATCGCTTCCGATTCAACTGACAAAACCGATGATAGGTCATACTTGATCTGAGAGAGGGCTGTTTCAAGCTCTGGAGCTAAGGATGGATCCTCTCTAAGGGCCTCTCTTACGGCTTCTCTTATCTCGTTTCTCAGCTCAATGTCTTCCACTGAACCTTTGATGAATTCCTCTATCGCCTCCTTAACATCCTCCCTATCCAGGTATTCCGTCAGATTGGAATAACGCTCAGTGACATTTACAGCTTTTGATGCTACTTTTACAAGGTGAGAGGCAAGAGGTCCTG
The DNA here is from genome assembly GCA_003661365.1 of Thermoproteota archaeon. Lineage (GTDB taxonomy): Archaea > Korarchaeota > Korarchaeia > Korarchaeales > Korarchaeaceae > QMVU01. Next base: position 2,010 of record QMVZ01000253.1, read on the forward strand.
CTGCAATGGCGACGAGAAGCTCGGCTCCCAATATCAGGGACTTTCTCAGAAATGGTTTTGAGGAGAACCCCTCTTTCAGCCTAGACCATAGAGGCTTGGTTGGCTTAGAAGGAATTGAGGGAGGTAAAGGTCTTTCCATTTTAGGCTCAGGCTCTGGCTTTCTTTTTAGGAAGGGCTCCTCAGGCACCTTAGGTTTTGGTTTTTCCTTTTTCCTTGGCAAGGGCTTAACTGCGGGTTCGATTTTTGGAGGCCTTTTCAATTTAATTGTCGCCAAGACTAAGCCCAATCCTACGGGGATTAGGAGAAACAGGAAGTAAGAAGAACTAAACAAAGAGCTAGATGGTCCAGAAGGCGAAGTTGATTGAGGAGGACTAGGTGCAGATGGAGCAGAACTATCGAAACAATAAACAGTGCCGCCATCGGAGCTTACAACAACCTCCATCTCCCCATCATTGTCCAAATCAGCAATTGCAGGAGACGAAAATACCATGTCATCCGTTTTATAGCTCCACTCCA
>QMVZ01000254.1 GCA_003661365.1 Thermoproteota archaeon
CGAGGCTATTAGGGAGATAGTATCTTCGATGCCTGAGGGAATAGTTGTAGCAATGGCCATGAGCGACGGGACTTATGAGAAAGTAGATGAGAACTTTCCAGCCCTTTCCTCTAGACTTCATCACAGGTTTTTCATGCATCCATTAGCTAATGAGGAGGCTTTAATGTTAGTAGAAAAAAGAGTTAGAGCTTATCAGGTTCAACGTTCCTCTCAGATGCCTTTAGAGGAAGAGGTAGTTGTAAAAGCTAATGAACTCATAGAAGGAAACCCAAGGAGGCTGCTTAAGCTTTTGGGCAGAGCGGTGGACCTAGCAGTCCTTCTTGGTAAAAGAAGAGTAGATATGGATGTTTTTGATAGCATACTTAAAGTCGATGCCCCCAAGTTTGATTATGTCAAGAAATCAACAGAGAAGTATAAGGAAGAGCTTTTCATACTGGTAGAAGAGTTCGACGGGGGTCCAGCAGAACTCGAAGCCATAGCCGAAGTTATGGAGGCTACTCCAAGCGAAGAGAGAACAAAGCTCGAAGCCATGGTGATTGCTGGATTAATCGAGAAGGATGCGGCCGGAAGGTATTATGTTCCTCCTGATAAATTTTTGAAGGAGAAAGAGGAGAAAGCACCCCCTGAACCCAGGTGGAAGCTTAGGTTTAGGCGTCGTAAGATTTAAGTGAGTGAAAGTCTTGGTGGTCCTGAATGATTGAGGTCAAAAGAATAATCGAGAGAGCTAAGCAGGAAGGTAGAAGCCTGCTTGAACATGAAGCAAAGGCTATAGTTGAGAGCTACGATATACCAGTCACCAAGGTTCGAGTTGCCCATAATATCGACGAAGCCATAGAAGCGGCTGAGGAGATCGGATATCCCGTCGTCTTAAAGATCGTTTCTCCGGACATCATACACAAGAGCGATATTGGAGGAGTAATCGTGAACATCAAAGACTCCAAAGGAGTAAGAGATGCATATGAAAGGATTCTAACTAATGTAAAACAAAAGAAGCCCGATGCAAAAGTTGTTGGGATACTTGTGCAGGAGTTTGCTCCTCAAGGGTTGGAAGTCATCATAGGACTGATCAGAGACCCACAATTTGGCCCTACCGTCATGTTCGGGCTGGGAGGAGTGTTTGTCGAAATATTCAAAGATGTAAGCTTCAGAGTGGCTCCTCTTACCGAACAAGATGCTGAGGACATGATAAATGAAATTAGAGCAAAGCCCCTTTTGTACGGTTATAGGGGCTCAGAACCCGTCGATGTTGAGGCCATTAAGGATGCACTGATCAAGGCCGGAAAAATGGGTTTGGAAATTGAAGAAATAGCCGAAATGGACCTTAATCCGACGATGGCCTATCCGAATGGAATAAAAGTAGTAGATGCGAGGATTATTTTGAGATAAGGGGTGAAGATATGGCAAAGAGAGTGTCTGAACTCTTCGATAAGGAAGTTTATACCTTGGAAGGCAAGTTTTTGGGATACGCTGACGATTTTATATTCGATGATCAGCTAGGAAGCATCGTAGCAATTATATTAGCCGCAGAAAAGGGCGGAAAGGTAAAAACAGTTCCATACGAAAACGTAAGGGCATGTGCCGACATTTATCTAGTGGAGTTGTAGATGGTTGGAAGAGGAAAGATTAAAAGACATCGGCGCTCACTTAGAGCGCCCGCAATTTCGCCAATGAATAAGCGAGAGGAGAGCAAAACAAATGGATACAGTAACTCAATCGATTGAGGAGCTAAGAGAAAGCCTGACTAACACAAGAGAGGCAATTAGAAAACTTAAAGCCCAACGAAGAAGCATAATTGAGGAGATTAAGTCGTTAAGAGAAAAAAGGCGTGAACTAATCAATAAGATCAGAGAAGAAAGGAAAAAGGTAAGAGAACTCATAGAAGAAAAGAGAAGGGCTCAAGAAGAATATGCAGAGCTTCAAAAAGAGAGAAACGAAGTCCTTGAGACATATAAGAAGGCAAAAGAGCTGGCTATGAGGTTAAAAAAAGAGTATGAAGAGATTGTTTCCTCCATTCCGATCTCTGAAAGGGAACTTAAAAGAAGAATTGGTGCTCTAGAAAGAAGAATAGAGACCGGACGATTGACTGTGGAGCAGGAAAGGGAAATAGTTATGAGAATCGGCTACTTTGAGGCCATGTTAGGAGAGTATGCGAGAGCGAAGAAAATTAAGAAAGAGCATCTTGAGGCTGCTGCTGAAGCAGGAAGATGGAGATTCTTCCTAAATGAGAGTTCAGCTAGGTTAAGGGAAAAAGGCAAAGAAATAGCTGAACTTAAGAAAAGGATAGGGGATGCAATGACCTCCCTAGACCAACTTGGAGGTGAGATTGAAAAGTTAGATGAGGAGATTAACAAGAAAAGCAAGGAAGCAGATGAGCTACGCGAACAACTTGATTCACTATTTGAAAAATTAAGAGAGATAAGAGAGAGTATAAAGAAGATAATACAAGAAAGAGAAAAGAAGGTTGAGGAGGAGATCATAGAAGAAGTGGCTGTCATAGCGAAACA
>QMVZ01000255.1 GCA_003661365.1 Thermoproteota archaeon
AATATGTGTGGAATACTAAACCGGATTTTGAAAAGGACAAGAGGTTTCAAATAGAAATGAGAAACGCGATTGAGCTTTAGAAAAAACAAAAAAGAGGGGAGGGGTTCTCAGCCTCCAAGCTCTGGTCCAACCACGTTCTCGTACCACCACTGCATTGTCCAGAGTTCGTCATGTCCCAGTCTTTCCCCAGGTCTGGCCCTTAAGACTCCCTTGTGCCTCTGGCATCGTTTCACACCATAACTATCGTTAGTTGAAGATCATTTTAAATAAAGGTTTAGAGGAGATCCTTTGCCAAAAAAGGAAAAGACGGTAAAATTACTTGGATTGGCCGTCAAACAAGGGGTTAGGGATCAATAACATTTCGGAGTTGAAATTAACGTTCTAAGGTAAAGGATTCATTGGAGTACAATTCATCCTTATATGAATGAATGGGAGAACGTTACTGGGTGTTAGGCTTTGATAATAACCGGTGGATGGGTGGCTACTTTTGACGACGGTGTTGGGCTGATAAAAAATGGAGCAGTCCTCATAGAGGGCTCTGTGATAAGGGATGTAGGCGAAAAAGAAAGGATCTTGCTTGAAAATCCAAGGGATGAGGTTCTTGAGCACCCAAAATCAATTGTGATGCCCGGCCTGATATGTGCCCACTGCCACGCGTATGGGGCCTTCGCCAGGGGGATGCCCCTAAAAGTTGAGCCTCCAACCAGATTTGGTGAGATCTTAGAGAGGATCTGGTGGCGCTTGGACAAGAGACTGACCCTAGAAGATGTCTATTACAGCGGATTGGTTACCGCAATTGAGGCGATTAGGCATGGAACCACCTTCATGATGGATCACCACGCAAGCCCTTATTCCATAAAGGGCAGCTTGCAAATGCTGGAGAGGGCATATAGGGAGGTAGGAGTGAGGGCAAACATTGCTTACGAGGTCTCAGATAGAGACGGCTTTGACAAAGCTAGGGAGGGCATTCAGGAGAATGTGGATTTCATAAAGAAACACGAAGGGGATGAGTTCATAACTGGAAGTTTCGGATTACACGCTCAACTTACTCTCTCGGATGAAACGCTAGAAGCTTGCGTTGAAGCTGCAAACGGACTTGACACAGGGTTCCACATCCACACTGCTGAGGGAGTAGAGGACGTCTTCGATTCCCTTTCGAAATCAGGGAAGAGGGTGGTTGAAAGGCTATGGGATCACGGGATTTTGGGACCAAAGACGATAGCGGCTCACTGTGTCCACGTTAACGAGCGAGAGATGAGGATTTTGAAGGAAACAAAAACTAACGTGGTGCACAATCCAGAGTCGAACATGAACAACGCGGTAGGTGTTGCGCCAGTGGTTAGAATGCTAGAATTGGGAATAAAGCCAGCCCTTGGAACTGATGGCTTTACCATGGACATGTTCAGGGAGGCAAAGGTGACTTTCGTCCTTCACAAACTCCACACCTCAGATCCAAGGGTGATGGGGGCAGAAAAGGTTCTAGAAATGCTTTTCAACAATAACAGGGAGATCTTGGGAAAGTATTATCCGAAACCACTGGGGAAACTGGTTAAAGGGGCATATGCAGACCTCGTTGTGATAGACTACGTTCCTTACACTCCCATGGATGAGGGAAACTTTCCGTGGCACTTCATATTTGGAATGGATTCATCTCAGGTAAGAACCGTTATCGTAGATGGGAAGGTAGTGATGAAAGACAGGCATTTGCTGACGGTAAACGAGGATGAGATATTTGAAAAAGCTAGAGAGCTAGCTAAAGCCCTGTGGGAAAGGCTCTGACGTTTAGTCAATGTAAACAAGAAGAGAATAGCACAGAGGCTTCATACGAAGGAAATCTACTGATATTCTAGGAAAAATAGCTTGAGAAAAGGCAGAACCCGTCTGCAAAAAGTTCAAATTAAAGGCTCAAGTGAAACTAGAGGGTGAACTTAATGACCTTAAGTCTTAGAGGTAGGGACTTCATATCGACCCAAGAATGGAGCAGGGAAGAGCTAGAGCAAGCCCTGAAGCTGGCATTTGAGCTTAAGGAAAAGCAGAAGAAGGGCATACCGCACAGGTTGCTGGAAGGCAAGACCCTTTACATGCTCTTTTACAACCCGTCCCTAAGGACTAGAAACAGCTTTCAAACAGGCATCTTTCAGTTAGGAGGCCAGGGCATATATCTATCTCCAACCGCAGTCTATAGACCAGCTCTGGCAGGAGAAGAAATCCCCTACAAGACTGAGAGGATATGCGATGTTGCCAGAGTGTTGAGCAGATATGGGCATGCTATCGCCATAAGGATATATGGAGAGGCCGTTAACTGGATCTACGGGAAGGGCAACCAGATAATAAGGGAATTTGCGTATTGGGCAGATATACCCTTGATAAACATGGAGGACGACATATATCACCCGTGTCAAGCCATGGCAGACGTTATGACAATATTGGAGAAGCATGGAAGGCTTGAAGGAAAGAAGATAGTCATGAGCTGGGCCTACAGCGGTGGAGTGAAGCCGGTTGCC